>JAKFYL010000256.1 GCA_021730845.1 Planctomycetota bacterium
AGGCCGCTGGCGATAGGCCCCATGCTTGTACAGCGGTCGACCCAATCAGGTTACCTACCCCGCTCCGAGGCGGACATTCCGGAAAAAAAACGCGCGCCCCTGCCCTTGGCGCCGGCCCCAGGCTGCCCACCCGCTAGGCGCCTCCACCCGCCGGGCGCCTCCCCGGGGTGCGCAAGAGCCCGCCCGCGATCCGGCGCGCAGCCAGCGCCTGCAGGCGCTCAGAAAACGTTTCGGGGCGCAAGTCCTTGCGGACCGCGCCCCGAAAAAATCGAACTCGGGCTCGGTGCTTAGCTGCCGGCCTTGGGGGTGATCGGGTTGTCGCCGCCCCAGAACTCGACCGAGTTGAAGATCACGACGTCGCCCAGGTATGCCAGGCCGTATACGGGGATCACGTTCAAGGCCAAGAAGATCAGCTCGTTGCCCCACTTGTTGTCGGTGGCCGACTTGTTCCAGTGGTGCAGGTTGTTGAACGCGTTGTTCGGGCCCAGACAGCCGGCGGTCAGGGTAGCAACGGTCAGGGAAAGGGCGAGTGTGGCTTTCTTCATGTAGGGGATCCTTGCGATGTGCCCGTGACTTACCTGGCCGAGCCGGGCACGCCTTGGGGCGGTGAAAGTAATGGGGGTCCTGGCTCGCGCTCCTTGGCGAACCTGGGGCGAAGGGTATACCCGGAAGCTGGCTGTCCTGCCAGATCCCAATCGCTGCAAGGCGGGAAAGCCGCCACCGAGAGCTACCCGCCGCCCAGATAACCCAGGCGTTCCAACTCGGCCTTTTCTTCGGCGGTGAGCGAGATTACGGCACCGCCCTCACCCGCTGTCCCCGGGCTCCTGCTGGCCAGCGCGGCTCGCGCCTTGCGCTCCAACAGGGCAGCCAGGTCCGGTTGCACCGCGCTCAGGTCCTTCTGCTCCTTGGGATCGGTCGCCAAGTCGAACAGCTCCACACTTCCCGTTAGCGTGAGGATCAACTTGAATCGGTCGGCATACACGGCCACCCGTTCGCGGTCGAAGCGCGCCCCCCACTTGCCCAGGTCGTGGGGTCGACTGAAGCGGATCTCGGCCCACGGTCCAGGCGGGGCCGGAAAGGACTTCGTCAGGGCGCGCGCTTCCTTGGGCAACTGCTCGATGACCAAGCGCGGAATAGCGGCCAAGGAAATCGGATCGTTCGCCACGCTGCCCTGCGCTTGCCCGGGCCCTTTGATGATCAGCGGGACATGCACGGCTTCCTCGTACACGTCCTTGGAGTGCTCGACCAAGCTGTGTTCGCCAAAGTACTCGCCGTGGTCGGAAGTGACGATCAACAAGGTCGAATCGAATCGGCCCGTCCGACGCAGCTCCGCGATGAGCCTTGCTACCGCCGCATCCGCCTGCGCCACGCCGTGGTCGTATTGCGAGCGCACTTCCTGTGCAAGTTTTCCCGCATCGCCGGCCGCGGACCCCATGACCACTTGCACCAGGCGATCCAGCAACGCTCCCGGGGCTTCCGTGGAAAGCACCGGCAGCTCGGCCGAACGCCCCCCGGGCAATGGCTCGATGTTGTAGGGCCGATGGCAGTCGAGCAGATTGAGAAAGGCAAAGCTCGGTTGCTCGCTCGAAGTGCCGAGCCAAGACAAAGCAGCGTCCACGATTTCGCCGCCCGGCCGTCGCTGCGCGCTGTAGACATCGAAGCCTTGGCGGAAGCCGAACTTCTCCGAGAGGTACACCTGATTGGCCACGAATCCAGCCGTGCGATACCCGGCCGCTTGCAGCGCTTCCGCCAAGGTCCAATGCCGTTCGTCGAGCGGCCGTGCATCGATGATGCGCCCGTCCGCGCCCCGGTACGCGTCGGCGCCGTGCTCGAACGGAAGCAGGCCAGTGAACAACGAAGCGTGGCTGGGCACGGTCCAGGGAGCCGTCGAACGGCACTGGGTGTAGCGCGTCGCGACTCGCGCCAACTCGTCCAAGGCCGGCGTGGTCGGCCGGTCGTAGCCGTAGCAACCCACGTGATCCGCGCGCAGCGTGTCCAGCACCACCACGATCACGTCCGGCGACCGCGACTTGGAGCAGCCCTGAACCGCGAAAAGCCCGGCCAGCAGCAGCAGAATGGAGAGCGCACGCATTGCCGTAACACCATGGCTTATAAACACTTACGTGTCAACGTCCGGATACCTCTGAATTGTTTTGATTCCACAATGATATCATTCCGATATTGCCCATCAGGCAACCGTCCCACATCCAACCATGAACACCGAAAAGACCACCACCACCACCGAGATCCCGACCCGAGCCCTGAGCGCCTGGCCCCTGCTTGTGCTTTGGTTCGCCTTGATCGCAGGAACCATCTTCTTCGCCCAGCCTACGCAAGGCAGAGTTCTGATTGGAACGATCCTGCCGTTCATTCTGATTCCAGCGGGCTTTTTCGTGGTCAATCCCAACGATGCCCGCGTGCTCGTGCTGTTTGGCAAGTACCGCGGCACCGTGCGCGAGCAAGGCTTCTGGTGGACCAATCCATTCACCAGCAAGAAGAAGATCTCGCTCAAGGCCCACAACCTCAACGGCACCAAGCTCAAGGTCAACGACCTGATGGGCAACCCGATCGACATCGCCGCCGTTGTCGTGTGGCGCGTGCACGACACCGCGCGCGCCCTGTTCGACGTCGAGAAATTCGAAGAATACGTGTCCGTGCAAAGCGAGGCCGCCGTGCGCCAACTGGCCAGCAGCCACCCCTACGACAGCGACCACGTCCAGGAAGTGACCACCAGCCTGCGCGGCAGCGGCGCGCAAGTCTCCCAGGAACTGCAGCAAATGCTCGAGCAACGACTGGAACGCGCCGGCGTGCATGTCATCGAAGCGCGGCTATCCCACTTGGCCTACGCCCAAGAAATCGCCTCCGCCATGCTCCAACGCCAGCAAGCGACCGCAGTCATCGCCGCACGCGCCAAGATCGTCGAGGGCGCCGTGGGCATGGTCGAAATGGCCCTTGATCAACTCAGCAAGGGCGGAAAAGTGCACCTGGACGACGAACGCCGCGCGACGCTGGTCGGCAACTTGCTCGTGGTGCTGTGCGCCCACGAAAACCCGACCCCCGTGCTGAACACAGGCACGCTGTACAACTAGCGCCGAGCGCCATCCATGGCCCGTCCCCCCACGCAAGCGGACGCAAGCTCCGAAGAGGCAGACGCAGACGAAGGCCGCAAGGCCTTCGTTCTGCGCTTGCCGGCGGACCTCTCTCGCGAACTGCGCATCTGGGCCAACCAAGAAGTCCGCAGCCTCAACGGACAGATCGAGTACCTATTGCGCGAAGCGGTAGCCAAACGCGAGCGCAAGCCGCGCTAGCGCATCAATAGCGCAGGGACAGCAAGCTGGCTTGCCCCTCTCCCCACTGTGTGACTACGAACAGGCGGTCGTAGTCGGTCTCGTTCAAAGCCAACTCCACCCGCTCGCTGCTCTTGCCCGCCAGCAGCTTGACTAGGCCCGGCACCGTATTCGAGTGCCCCACCACGAGCGCCAACGAATTGCGCGGCAAACTCTGCAAGGCACTCTGCAGCGCCGCCAGATCTTTGGCCGAAGACGCCGTTGCAACAATCCCCGTCTTGATCGCCAGCGGCGCCGCAGTTTCGCGCGTGCGGCGAAACTCGCTGGTGAAGATGTGCGTCACGCCAGCGTGCTCCAAGTGGCGCGCCAATTCCTTGGCGCGCTCAACCCCAGCCTCGCTCAAAGCCGGATCCTGCGCCGAATCCGTGCCCTTCTCCGCATGCCGCACGAGCACGAACGTGCGCGGATACGCCAGCGCCGCCTGCAACTTCGCCTCACGCTCAGGCGCCGTCTGAACAGCGCCGGGGGTTTGCAGACCCACGAAGGCCAGGGGCGCCAGCAACAAGGAACAAAGCAAGACGCACGAGGTGGAGAATCGAATATGCATGGCCCCATGCTCACGTATGACCGCCACCTAGCGCAAGCTCAACCCAGCAGGCCCGATTGGCAGCCACCGCGGACCCACGCAAGGTGCGAAACAATCTATGCACCACGACAACCCCGCACAGTTTCCGGAACTACGCCCCAGAACAGAGTGACGCGCAAATGTCCGCTGTCAGACGTGCGTCGGTGTACGGTTACAGACCATTCCCAGTCGTCAACAGGAACGAAACCACGCTTCAAACTAATTCACCGCTGTCATTGGGCACAGCAGTGCGATTGAGCGTCAGCGTATTGAGCTCATAGGCCACGTTCCAAGCTACGTCCTCGAATCCACGACTGCTGACATGAACGCAGGAGACTCCGCAAGGAACGCGGAACTTAACTATGCTGATGGTTGCTTTGGTACCGAATGATTGCACGTCCACTTCCTTGCAGGTGCCGTCGGGAAGACGAAGAGTCAGTCGCCTGGGAGGATCCCCGTGGTCAACCCTAACAGAGGCGGTCACGCCTACGATGTGTCCGCCACAGAGACCAAAAACCTGTTTGATTACGTAGGCAATCGAAGTCAGACCTAGAGCCGCGCATGGTACTGCTCTCGGTCCTCCCAACCAACCGAACCAAACAGCTACTGCGGTGCCAGCCAGGCCGCCGACCAGCCGTAGAACGCTAGCGGAATTCTCTGCCGCTACGCCAAGGGCGCCCAGGAAAGCAAAGAGACTCCATCCAATTATTAACTTGACCCAATCCCACTGCCCAAGCTGGCGCGGCGCGGCTAGCCGGTTCCATGCTGTAGAAAATGACTCCCACGCAACAGGAACGTAGGACCGAAGTAGCACAACCACCTCCCCCGTGAATAGGAGGCCGAGCCCCAATCCAAGAATTGCCGCGAGCAGCCCGAATGCGACGCCGAAGCGAGTGCTAAGCGCCACACGAATTCGCTTGGAAGTCGACCCGCCGATTGGGGATTCGATTGGGGGCGTCTCCCCAAGAATGGCGTGCCGCACGATCCACTCGCAAGCCCGGGGATCCTTCCAATAGTGCACGTGGCCGCCGGAGCCTAAGGCGACATCCGCATAGTCCGTCGATGTCGAAGAAAGGAGGGCACGTCCGATTACATCCGAAGTCCTCCACAAGTTCGCCCACAGGGCTACTTCTCCACGTCTTAGGACCTCGGCAAGTTTCGCGGGAGTTTCGACGGTTGCTGGGAAAACTTCCGAAAGAACGAGGAGCGGCGATCCGAAAGTTACTAAACTCACCGTCGAATCTTGGCCAGTGGACGATGGACGTTTGAGCGCCTGGGCTGCGGCAACACTTCCCAGGCTGTGTGCCAGCAAGACAATGCGGTCAGTGCCCGCTCGCTTGAAGCTTTCCTTGATGGTCCACAACCACTCGTGCAGTGCGAATCGATGTCGTGGTCTGGCAATATAGCACGCGACGTCTCCGACAAAGTCGAAGGGGATCAGTGCAAACCTCGCGAGTGTAAAAACGACGGGTACCAGGATTGCTAGGGCGAGCAGCGCTAGGAGGCCACCTGCTCCAATGACCGCTGCCCCCATCAATGCGCTTACTCCCAGATAAGGGCAACAACGACGATTGAGAGCATGACGAGCGCGATCGCCACTCCGAGCATTGCAAGGATGGTCTTCCAAAGGAATCCCCTTGCCTTTGGAACACAACATAAGAGGTCGAAGCACACATGCCATGGAGCTTCCAGCACACGGTCAAAGGACGCAAGCTGTTCGAAGATTCGCTCTAGAAGGTCTCCGTGATCACGGATACCTCGGCCCGGGGACAGTTCTGCTCGGTGGGCGCGAGGTCTTAGATGACTGTATACCAGAGGGACGACAAGGTGCTGGTCGCCGGTCTGGTTGTGCCGAACCAGGAGCCCATCCACGCCCCCCAACCCGCCACCTGGACTGGCCAGCCGTAGGGAAATTGGGGAGACATGGATGCACTGGCTGAAAGACGAATCGGCTAGGCCTTGACGAACTTCGCCGACTACATCGTATGCCGAGTGATCGCCAACTCCGTGCAATACAAGGAGCACGGATCGCACGCCCTTAACTTGGTCGGTGATGAGCCGGGCCAGCTGCTCAATGTCAGTACTTGTCACGGCTTTGGGGCAGCGGTCACCTGAGGGTGCAGGGCAATCCTGGATCTCGCAGTCGGTCTGATTCACGCCCTGGTTTGCACCACGGGCGAAATAGACTGGCAGATGTGGTGCTCACGCCTGAGTTTCCGAACTTGGCGTGGGCCATGGCCGAATGGATCGGTTTCATATCACAAGCGGGTCGCTTTCGAGGGCGCACAGGATGGCGCTGCTCCGAGTACGTCGATTGGCATGCGCTGATGGTGCCACATCCACGGCGTTGTCGGCCTCCAAGCACCCCGCTCGATACAAGCTCCTACCGTAAACTAGATTGCCCTCACTTGGCAGTGCGACTTCAAGGGCTCGGACCACCCGAAGCTTGAGCGAAATGTCGATCCTATCGCCATTCGGGTCGGGAATACGCATCGCAGGCATGCTGGGTTTCCTGAAAAGGCATTGGAATACCGTATGGCTGCACAATTCCAAGCAGAAAGCCAGGCTTGCCTGAGCCTGCAAGAAGTGTGAGTGCTCCCGCTTGCGCCTAGTGTGGGCAAGTGGAGCGCGAATGCAGGCCGAGGCGAATCTGTTCTGTTGGGATTTCGGGTGGCCTACTTCCTTTGGACCTACGCCCGATCGACGGGTTCGGATAGAGACGGAATTGAAGACGAGTGCGCAGGCCCTGGCCGCCCCCCAGTATTTCGCAATTTTGTTCACGGCCCCCCGATCCGCCTGGATCTGCGTCATGAATACTCATGCGACCGCCTGCCCGGCTCGGGCGTCGGAACTTACAATTCCGTCGCATTCCAGGAGGCTCGCTTTGGACAAACCCCTCGATTCGTGTGAGCTCGA
>JAKFYL010000011.1 GCA_021730845.1 Planctomycetota bacterium
GGTGCACCCAGCTCATGTACGTGTCCGTGCGGCCGCCACCGCCCCCACCGAGCATGGTGATCACGTCCCCAACGGTGAAGACGATCAAGGTCAGGATCGACAGCACCAGCAAGATGAAAAACTGCGTGCGCTTGATCCCCTTGGGCACGTGAAGGACTTCGTCCTCCGCACGCGGAGCCGTTTCGACAGCGGGGGTCGGGTGCTTGGAAGCGGGCGCGTAGTCGGCACGGCCGTGGGCAGGAGACTCTTTCTTCGACATCCGGGATGGGGCTAGGCTAGCGCCGCCGCTGGAATGCATTCCAAGCGATGCGGGCTGGCGGAAGGGTTGAAAAGTCTAGTCTTCGCGGCTGCGCCGGGCCATCCCAGCGCCCAAAGGCCGAACGGACGTGCGCCCCTGAGCCGCGGCTGCGGGGCCCGGCTGCGGAAACTTGGGGGAGACCGGAACGGGGACAGGGCCTGGTTGGCCCTTCAGTCCTTGAGCAGTTCCCCGTCGCGGGGCAGCTCTTCCAGGCTCGCAAGCCCGAAGACTTCCAGGAACTTCTTGCTCGTGGCGTACAAGAGCGGGTGCCCGGGAACGTCGGAACGGCCTTCGATCTTGATCAAACCGCGGTCGACCAGCATGCGCAGAATGGGCCCGGCTTGCACGCCGCGGATGGATTCGATTTCGGCCTTGGTCACCGGCTGGCGGTAGGCCACCACGGCCAAGGTCTCCAGGCCCGCCGGACTGATCTTGTCCTCGCGGCGCGCCTTGGACAGCGCAGCTACCGTCTCGGCGTACGCTTCGGCGGTGAAGAGTTGCCAGCCTCCGGCAATCGCGCGCAATTCGATGGGCAGGTGCGCGGCGTGCAATCTGCGCGCCAAGCCGGCGAGCGCGCCCTCGGGCCCGTCCAAGCGCGCCGCCGTGGGCAAGCCGAGCAAACTGGCCAATCGGCCCATGGAAAGCGGCTCGCTCGCGGCGAACAGCAGCACTGCGATTTCGTTCTCGAGTTCCTCGTTCGTGAACTCGCGCGCCGCGGCGCGAACTTCCGCGTCCGGTTGCGGGGGCGCGCTGGAGGCGCTGATTTCTTCGCTGACGATTTCGGTGGACTCCACGGCGCTTGAGAGCATTGATTCGCGGCCCGGCCAGGTCAAGCTTGCATCCGCATTCCATGGCAGGCCAGTTCCCGCAGGCAACACAAGGTCTTGGGGGGGCAGGGCCCGGCGCTAGTCTCCGACCAAGTCCAGCATGGGCGAGAGGTCGACCGGGTAGCGGCGCAGCATGGCGTCGCGCCATTGGGCGAATTCGAATTCGGTCAAGGGCCGCTCCTGGAGCCCAGCCCCGACGCTAGCCCCCAAGGCCTCCCAGTCGCCGGTCTTGGGCGCCTGAATCGACTGCACTTCCAAGAACAGCTGCCGGCCCTCGAAGGACAAGGGCCCGCCGACCGAACCCGGTTTGGTGGCGAAAGCCAGCCGCGCCAGGTCGTTGGATTCCGCGCGCGCCAGGTCCAGCATGCGCCCGCCGGTTTGTGCATCGCGCGCCGCGTGGGCCCGGCTGAGCGCCTCCAAGGACTGGCCGGCGGCCAAGCCGCGCTGGACCGCGGCCAGGGCCTCTTCGCCCTCGAACTCGGCTGCGCGCACGCGCGCGCTGCCCTGTTCCTCGAACCACACGCGCACGCAACGCTCCAGCAACAATTGCACGATCGAGTCACGCCGCAGCGCACGCTCGTAGCGTTTTGGGTCCATGCTCAGGTTGCGGCGCACGTGCTCCTCGAAACTCAGGGGCCTGGAAGACTGCTGCAGCTTGGCTTCCAGGGCCGCCTTGGCCCGCGCCAAGGTCGCATCGACCAGCTCCGGCTCCAGCGCGATGCCGATGCGCTCGGCTTCGAGCAAGGCCAGTTCCGCGAACACCAGGTGCTCGACCATCTCGCGCGCCAGCGCATTGTCGCGCACCCACAGCCGTTCGAGCAGCGCGGAGGTCGCGATCGTCCGGCCTCCGACCTTTGCAACGCCGATCTCGGGCTTGGCCGCATCTAGCGGCGGCGCGGCTCGAGCCTCCTTGCGCTCCGCAGCCTGTGGTGCTTGATTCAGTCCCCGGACGGGACCAGCGACGCCCAGCGCGCTGAGCAGCACGCCACCAAGCACCAGCATTCCCAAACGGCTGCTTTGCGCAGCGCCTTGCGCGCGCGGGGTTTTGCCAAGCTGCATGAGAGCCTAGCGGTACACCACGCGGCGGATGATGCCCAGGCCCCGGCACGTGGGACACTGAATCACGCTGGTCCCGCTCGAACCCGAGCCTTGGGAACGTCCACCTTGGCTGCGCTCGCCCTGGCGCGGCGCCGGATTCGCGTTCGCGTTGACCAATTGGCGCGCTCCCGAGCCGCCGCACTCCGAGCAGTTGGAAGCGTTCACGGCCACGATCTCCATGTCGCCGGAATTCTCCGCATAGTAGGCGAGCAGCCACTGGCCTTTGGATGAAGGACTCAGGCTGCTCCAGAAGGCTTCGCGGTCGACGCCGTCTCCACCCCCGTTCTTGGCCTGCAACGCCAAGTCCTGGCTGGCCAGATAGCGCTTGAGCTTCTCGGCGAACTCCTGCGACTCGTTGCTGGCCGCCGAAACGGCCGCCTGGGCCGAAGCCTC
Organism: Planctomycetota bacterium; assembly: GCA_021730845.1. Lineage (GTDB taxonomy): Bacteria > Planctomycetota > UBA1135 > UBA1135 > JAKFYL01. Next base: position 2,617 of record JAKFYL010000011.1, read on the forward strand.
GCCTTCGAAGACCAGCCCCTTGAGCGCCGCGTCTTCGCCCAGCAACCAAGTGCCGAACCCATAGCTGGCGGTGTGGTTGCGCTGGTTCTTGCGCTCCTTCCACAGCGATTGGATTTGTTCAGGCGTCAAATTGGCGCTCAAGCTCTTGACCAGTTCCGTGTGGACCTTGGTGACGATTTCTGCCGACATCTGCTCGTCGAGCACGGCAATGGCGCTGTCCACGCTCAGTCCCGGTTCGCGGGCCTTGTCCTGGATCATGCGATAGGCCCAAAAATGCCAGCGCTCGGGCACTTTGCGCCGCAAGGCCTTGTCGAACTCGCGCTCGATGCGCTGCCCCAGGCGCACGGCTTCGGCGCGCAAGGGACTGTTCTTGTGGGTCTCTTGAAAGGACACCAATTCGGCGCTCGCTTCGTCGTACTTGTCGCGCGCGCGCAGGCGATCGATGCGCTCGAGCCAGTCCACTTGCGCTTGGTTTTCCGCGCGCATTTTCGAGCGCGCTAGGCGCGCATCGCGCTCGGCCTGCTTGAACGCGGGATCCAGCTCGCGGCAGGCTTCGTAGTTCGCTACGGCATAGGCGAACGCGCCGATGCGTTCGGCGAATTCTCCCAAGGCAAAGCGGCTGGCGGCGCTGGTCTTGTCTAGCCGACGCGCTTCTTCCTGGTACAGCTCTTCGCGCGTGAATACGTCCAGAGCCAAGACACGCACGGGCGTCGCGCCGCCCTGCAAGCGCAAGATCGGCACCGGAATCGTGGCCGCTTGGGTCTTGAGCCAAATCTGTGACTCGGTGCGGTTGACGATGCGACCGATCAGTTCCGTGCCGTCCGTCAGCACCAGTCGCTCGGCGTCGACGTACAGATCGTCGCCGGAGTGATCGATGTAGCCGAAAGCCTCTTGCAGTTTTTGGGCTTGCTTTTGCCCCAAGAGCTTCCACGGCAAGCGCACGCGGCCGCCGGTGTCGGCGCGCACGAACTCCAAGCGCTCGGCGTCGTGGCCCGCGATCTCCCCCCACAGGATGTTGCCATCCAGCAATTCGAGCAGCACCAGCTCCGAACGCGCCGCTGAACCGCCGACCGCGGCAGGGACTGCGGCGGGACTGGACGCAGAAGCCGCGGGCGCGGCTGGACTTGGATTCGCTTGCTGGCACAGCGCCAGCAGCCAAGGCGAAACACGGCACAGCGCCAAGGAAAGCATCATGGTTGGGTCTTGGTAGGCTTGGAATCGGGCGCGATCGAAGACATGGGATCGAGGTCGTTCTGCACCAATTCGCGGCGCAGGCGCTCCCCAAAGGGTACTCGGCGCGGGAGCAGAGCGCGGAACGTGCGCGAACGCGCCTGCCCGGAGGTCTCCCAGTGCATGTCGATCTCGACGGAGTAGATCTCCAGCGTCGGGCTCGGCGCTTGCTTGGGGTCGGCCTCCGGCAGCTTGCGATACGCTAGGCTCGCGCGTGCATCGTAGAACAGCCCCGGGTGTCCGCGCACGGCGCGCTTTTCGATGCGGTGCGGGGGACCGGCGACCAAGCGCTGCGAGTTGCCCTCGCGAACCAAGGGAAACAGGGCCTCCTCGAGGTCCGCCAGCACGGCTTCGACGCTGGCGGCCGAGGCGCTGCGCAACTGCGCGTTGCGGGCCATTCCCGCGCCGAACGAAAGCAGCCCGAGCACGCTGGTCATGCCGACCAGCAAGATGGCCATGGCCAAGATGATCTCGACGATGGTGAAGCCGCTTTTGGGCCGCTGGAGCTTGTTTGCGCGCGAACTCATGGGTTCCATTGCTCCAAGTTCACGGCGATAGGAATCTCGCGCACCTGCGGCCGGCCGCGGTGCAGCAACCGACCGGCGCTGTGAACGGCAGCTTGCGTGCCGCGCTGCCCGCGCTGTACGGAAAGTCTACGGCCGGAGATAGCCGTGAGGCGCAGCCATTCCGCGTCGATCTTGAAGTGGTCGCCGGCCTCCGGCACGCGCCGCGGATCGTCGACTTCGATCTCGGTTTGGCTGGCCGTTGCATCCTGCGACAAGCGCGTGCGCAGCTTGAATTCGCTTTCGGATTCGAACTCCAGTTCCAAGAGCACGCGCCGCGGCAAGCGCGGAGTGTAGCCCGCACGGCGAGAACACTCGGGGCTGTCGTTGAACACGTGCCGGTCAGCATCCGGTCGGCTCTTGCCCCAGGCGTCCCAAGCCGCGCTCACGGATCCGGGTTGATCGCCCAGCTGCCAGGCTGCCGTCGATCCACCCAGCACCTGGGAAGATTGGCTGGCTAAGCGCAGGCCCCACCACAACAGGCCGCCGGACACTTCTTGCGTGGCTCCCGCGATGGGTTGGCCCGCGGCCGAGAAGAAGGCTGCGTCGTCGAACACCGAAGGCGTGTTGGCAGCTCCCGCTGCGCGGCGGCGCGTGCCGCGCAGGAGCGTACCCCCTGCCCGCCGGTCCATGTCTTTGGAATTTGGGCTGCTGGGCACCGCGAGCCAGACGACTTCCAGTTGTTCGCTTTGTCCCGGGCGCACGGGACCTGCCTGCATGCGATCGAGTTCGCTAGCCGCGGCCGGCCGAACGAAACGCAGGCGCGGCCAGTAGGTGTCGTGCACGTTGTTGCCGTCGGTGTCGAACCCGATCCACTCCGCGACGAAATCGCCTTGTGCTCCCGATTCGAGCGCCGCTAGATCGGCGGCCAGGAGTTCGGCCACGCCCATGGATTGCTCGACTTCGCTGCGGCGAGTCTCGCTCTTGTTCCACAGACGCAGGAAATCGCTGAGCAGGCCAAACAGCCCGAAAGCGATGATCGAGAAAAGGCCCGTGGCCACGAGCAACTCGACCAAGGTCAAACCGCGGCGAGCGCCCTCGCCGGCCCCGAGCATGACGCGCGTCAAAGCTTGCTTCATCGCTGCACCCGATAGAGCACCTGCTCCGGCGCGAGGTAGTCGACGGCAAAGCGCGAAAGGCGCGGGGTTTCCTTCCAGCCGTGCGACAGGCCAGTCTGGGCGTCGAAGGCGCCCGGGTTGTAGCGCACGTACGCGCGCCACTGGGCCCGGCTGCTCGACTCCCCGATGCTGTGCGGCAAACTTGAGTCCTTGGGCCGGGTGGAATCCCCCGCGCGCGTCAGCAGCGAGAGGCCCGGAGTCTGCCCGGGATCGCCGTCCCAGGGCACGTTCGTCCCCGGCCCCAAGTCGAGGCGCTGCAAGAATTCGATGCGCGAGGCGCCCGAGGCCGGCTCCTCGGCTTGCCAGAAACACGAGCGCAAGAAAGCATTGGGTTGGGCCAGTTCGAAACCGAAGTACGCCAGTTCCGGACCGTCGCTGCGCTCCGACCAGCGATCCGGATAGCGCACGGGGAATTCGATCACCACTGCACCCGCGGCGTGGGCCGCGGCCGCGGTGCCGTAGCGACCGCGGAAAATGCCCCCACCGCGAGCGTCTCGCGCTCCCGGCGTCGCCGAGCGGCGCGGCATTTCCAGCGCGCCGGCGGCGTGCGTGTAGTGGATGAGTTCGCCGTCGATGAGCACGCTGCCTTGGAACGGGAATTCGCCCACGGCCGCCACCGGAATCAGCGCGTCGTCGGCGGAGATCGCGGCCACCAATTCGGAGGCCAGGAACGACTCCAGCGCCGTCGCGGTTTCTCCCACTTGGTGGTACACCTCCTCGGTTCCAAGCAAACCGCGTCCGCCTTGGGGAATGGTGACCACGCCGGTACCCGGATCACGCGCGGTGTAGGCCAGGATTTCGTTGCCGATGCGCAGGAGCCCCCCACCTGGTCGCAAGGAGTTCAAGAATCCGGCTACTTCCACGTGCTGGCCTTTGGCCATGCGCAGGGAATTGGGCGCGAGTTGCAAATCGAATTGACCGGGGCTGAGTCGTTCGATCAGCACGAACTGACCTCCCAGGGCCGTTTCCCCGATGCTGCTGACTTCTCCAATGGTTGGACGGCCAAACACGACTTCGTCGATCGTCGCCGACGGTACGCCGCCGCCCAAGTGCGACGAGCCCAGCACGAGTTTCAGCGGCTGGCGCGGCAATTCGCCGGAAGGGTGCATGATCAAGCGGTTCAGGACGCGCGTTTCTGCCGACGCTGCAACGGACGTGGGCTGCGAGGGGAAAAAGGGCACCGGCGCGGGCGCGTCCAGAGCGACGAACTGGTACGTCAAGTAATCGAAGTCCTTCTCGGCGGGTGGAGGACTTGCGGAAGTGCCCGAAACCGGGGCGGAATTGTTCATGCCG
>JAKFYL010000465.1 GCA_021730845.1 Planctomycetota bacterium
TGCACGATGGGGGGGGCGGGACCAGGTCGGAGCGCAGCTCGCCCTGGCCAGCGAGGCGCGCGTAGCCTAACGTGCTGGCCCCTGGCCCATAGAGGTTTCCCATGTCGCAGATTGAAAACGTCTTGCACGAATCGCGGCGCTTCCAGCCCACGGCCGAGTTCCAGGCGCGCGCTCGGATCAACAACGAGATCACGTATCAGCGCATGTACCGCCAGTCCCTCGAGGATCCGGAAGGGTTCTGGGGACGCATCGCGCGCGAACTACCTTGGACGGCGCAGTGGACCAAGGTCCTGGATTGGTCCAAAGCGCCCTTCGCCAAGTGGTTCGTGGGCGGGCAGATCAACGCCTCGGCGGCCTGCCTGGACCGGCACCTTGCGACTCCGGTCGCAAACAAAGTCGCGCTCTTGTGGGAGGGCGAACCCGGGGATACGCGCCAAGTGACGTACTCGGAGCTGGCCGACGAAGTCGGCCGCCTGGCCAACGGCTTGCGCTCCTTGGGCGTCAAGAAGGGCGACCGCGTGGCGATCTACATGCCCATGCTGATCGAATCCGTGGTGGCGATGCTCGCTTGCGCGCGCATCGGTGCCGCGCATTCGGTGGTGTTCGGCGGATTCAGCGCCCAAGCCCTGCGCGAGCGCATCCAAGATGGAGGCTGCACGGCGGTGATCACGGCCGACGGCGGCTTTCGCCGCGGCCAGATTCAGGCCCTCAAGCCGGCCGTGGACGAGGCCTTGCTCGGATTGAAGGAGGTACATAGCGTGGTGGTCGTCAAGCGCGGCGGCAATCCCGTGGGATGGAAGGAAGGTCGCGACCACTGGTACCACGAGCTCACCAAGCAGAGTTCGAGCAACTGCGTACCCGAGGCAATGGATAGCGAGGACGTGCTGTTCCTGCTCTACACCTCCGGTTCCACGGGCAAGCCCAAGGGCATCGTGCACACCACCGGGGGCTACTTGGTGGGCACGTACTTGACGTTCCAGCACGTGTTCGACATTCGCCCCGAGGACATCTACTGGTGCACGGCGGACATCGGTTGGATCACGGGGCACAGCTACGTGGTCTACGGCCCGCTCCAGAACGGAGCCACGGTGTTCTTGTACGAAGGCGCACCGAACACGCCGCACCTGGGGCGTCTTTGGGAAATGGTGCAAAAACACAAGCTCACGATCTTGTACACGGCGCCTACGGCCATTCGCACGTTCATGCGCTGGGGCGATGAGCACCCGGGCCGCTTCGATCTGTCCTCGCTGCGTCTCCTTGGAACGGTGGGGGAACCCATCAACCCCGAAGCCTGGATGTGGTACCACCGCGTGATCGGCCGGGAGCGCTGCCCGATCGTGGACACCTGGTGGCAGACCGAGACCGGCGCGATCATGATCACGCCTTTGCCTGGGCTGACGGCCACCAAGCCCGGCTCGTGCACGCGCCCGTTTTTCGGCGTCGATGCGGCGGTGGTCGACGAAAAGGGCCAGGAGCTGGCAACGAACCAAGGCGGGTTCCTGGTGCTCAAACGCCCCTGGCCTTCGATGCTGCGCGGCATTTGGAACGATCCCGAACGCTACGTGCAGACCTACTGGGGCAAGTTCGGGCACATGTACCTGGCCGGCGACGGCTCGCGCCGCGATGAAGACGGCTATTTTTGGGTCATGGGCCGCATCGATGACGTGCTCAACGTGTCCGGGCATCGTTTGTCGACCATGGAAGTCGAAAGCGCGCTGGTCAGCCATCCCAAGGTCGTCGAAGCGGCCGTCGTGGCCAGGCCCGACGAGCTCACCGGCCAAGCGATTTGCGCGTTCGTGACCGTGCGCTCGGGAGAAAAGGTGGGGCCGCAACTGAAAGTGGACCTCGGCGAGCACGTCGCGCGCGAGATCGGCAAGCTGGCGCGCCCGGCCGAAATCCGCTTCACGGAAGCGCTGCCCAAGACGCGCAGCGGCAAGATCATGCGGCGCCTATTGCGCGACATCGCCGCCGGTGTCGAAACCGTGGGCGACACCAGCACGATCGAGGACTACAGCGTACTGGCCAAGCTGCGCGCGGACGAGGAATAGGGCGGCTAGCGCGCCTAGCGGCCCGTGGTGAAAGTGGCTACTGCGGCTTCGCGCACGTTCGCCCTGCGGCGTCGTGCTCGTCGGGTCGTGCTCAGCGGCCAGGAAGGCCGCTTCCGCCGCTCCTCTGTCGCGCTTCTTGCATGGCGAATGTGCGCTTCGCCTCGCTACGCGACTTTCACCCCAGGCTGCTAGCGCGTTTCGCCGTCTTCGTGCTTCCACCAATCGCCCTGGGCCACTTGGCGCACGCCCTCGGCGTAGGAGCGCGGCTTCCAATCCAGCTCGAAGGTTGCGTTGGTGATGTCGTGTTCGTGGTGCAGCGTGAAATAGGCCGATGCGCGACGCTCGCGCGTGTTGTCGCTGACCAGACCCTTCAAGAAGATCAGCTTGTCGGCCCACTTCTTGGGGATGTTGCGGCGCTTGACCCGGCCGCCGACCGCCTGAATGGTCTGGTCGATGAACTCATTGAAGGAAATGCCCGCGGGTCCGGCGAGTTCGTAGCAGCAATCGACGCCGCGCTCGAAATCGAAGAAGCGCAGGACAGCGTCCACCACATCCTCGACGTGCACCGGATTGATTTTGGATTTTCCCGAGTGGGGGATCCACATCGTGCCGCCTTGCTTGGCGCAGCGACGCAGGAGCGGCGCGGTGTGGCGCACGTCACCCACTCCGTACACCAGCGTGGGGCGGAACGAAGCCCACTCGATGCCCGATCCGCGGATCAACTTTTCTTGGATGCGCTTGGTGTCGCGGTAGTAGCTGTAGACCGGCGCGCCGATCACGGCCGAAGACACGACCCAGATCTTGAACTTCGCGTTGCCGGTGCGCTTGGCTTCTTCGATCAAGGCCTCGGTGCCGCGCACGTTGACCTTTTGCAGCTCTTCCTCGGTCAAATGGTCGTGGGCGCTGGCTAGGTGCAGCAACATGTCGGTCTGGTCGAGGAATCCGCGCAAGCTGGCCGGGTCGATCAAGTCGCCGGTGTGGACTTCGATGGTCTGTCCGGGCTTGAGGTTCCCAGGGCGTTCGACGGTCGCTTCCTTGCCTGGGCGAGCCAAGAGGCGCAGGGCGTGCCCCGCGCCGGCAAGGCCCCGCACCATGTACCGTCCGATGAAGCCGGTGGATCCTGTGAGGGCGATTCGCATGGGTAGTCCCCCATCCTACCTGGCAGAGCCGCCTGAACCAGGAGAAGCTGGAGCGCACGCCGCTTCGTGCGCACAATCGGCACCCCGCAAACTTCCATGGATTCAAGCGTATTAGGCTCCGGCGCGGCTTCAGGCTGGGGGCTGGTGTGCGCCCTGCGCGAAGAATTGGGCGAGCTACGGCGCTTTGAAGTCGCGCAGCACATGCGGCTAGGCCTCGAGGTGTACGAACTAAAGATCGCTTCCCAGCGGGTGCTGGCCGCGGTTGCCGGCGTGGGCAAGGTGCAGGCCGCGCGCGCCGCGACGGTGCTGCTTGGTATGCAGCCTGGCGGCGCCACGCGCGGCATGCTGGTCGTCGGCACCTGCGGGGGCATGACGCGGGGCCTCACGCCGGGGTCCTTGGTTCACTGCGGCGTAGCGATCCAAACGGACTTCGCGCGGCGCGAGGGGCGATCCGTCGAGAGCGATGCCGCGCTGCAAGCCGCCTGGCGCCGCGTGGCGCCCGGGAGCGTGGCCAGTTTCTTGACCGCCGATCGGCCGGTGCTTTCGCTGTGGCGTCGACTGCGGCTCGCCAAAACCTTCCAGGGGCCGTGCGTGGCGGACATGGAAACGGCCGCGGTTGCCGCCGTGTCCAGCGCGGCCGGCGTGCCCTGGGCCGCCCTGCGCGCCGTGACGGACAAGGCCGACAACCTGGGGGCGCTAGCCTTCAAGCTGCATTTCCCAAGCCAAGCCGGCCGCGCGGCCGACACGCTGCCTGGCCTGCTGGAAATGATCTCCCGCACCTAGCGGCCCTTGGGCCCGTTCCGTTCATGGCCCACCCGCGTGCGCCTTTTTTCCGGGTCGGCCCGAGCGACCCGCGCAGGCCGAGGGGGGGCGGAGATTCTGAGCCGCGCTAGCGGCGTACCCCTCCATGCGGCAAGATTGAAGCTTGCACATGGAACACGAGCGTTCCGGCGCCCAGACCAAGCCCGTAGCGACGAAGTTGGGGCCTGCCCCCGTTTCGCGTCCTGCCGCTGGCGTGGAGTCGATCGCCACGACCCCCCTGCAAGGCGAAGTGACCTGGCTGGGCACCTTCGTGCGCAGATACTTCGAGCCGCTGGTGCTCTCGATCCAGGTCATGGTCGATCTGGCCGTGGTGCTCTTCGCTTGTTGGCTGGGCTTCCAGACGCGCGAGGCCTTCGTCACCAGCCCGCGCACGGAACTGTCCGCCTACGTGAACGTGTTCCTGCTCACGGGCGCGGTGTGCCTGGTGACGTTCCACGCCTTCGGCCTCTACAGCCCGCTCAAGAGCCTGCTCAATATCGAGGAATTCAAGGCCATCACCAAGAGCACCGTGGTGTCGTTCCTGGTGGTGCACATGCTGATCGTGTTCTTGGCTCCCACGCCGATGAGCGCCGAGGCCCAGGCGCGCCGCCAAGGATCGATCTACGAGTGGCTCGAGCCCTTGCACCGTTGGATCGATCTTGACGTCAACCCGCTGAATTACTCGCGCATCGTCGCCCTGCTGGCATTCGCTTGGATCTTGGTGTTGATGATGGCCAGCCGCTTTGCGTGCTTCAAAGCCATCCAAACCTTGCACCGACGCGGCATCGGCAACCGCAACGCTCTGATCATCGGCACAGGACCCGCGGCGCGGCGTCTGGAGAAGAAGTTTCTGCTCGTGCCCACGCTTGGTCTTAACTTGGCCGGTTTCGTTTCCGATCGGCCCGGCGGCGTTTCCGCGGTTTCCGGCCGCACGCGCGCGCTGGGCTCGGTCGAGAACTTGGAGGACCTGATCAAGGTCCACAAGATCTCGGAAGCGTTCGTGACCATCCCCGAGGCCACCGATGAAGAACTGATGGCCATCATCGAGCGGCTGGAGCGCGCGGGCGTGGTGTTCCACGTGGTTCCGCACTTCTACCACCTGCTGGCCCAGCGCGTGCGCATCCACAGTCTGGATTCCGTGCCCTTGGTGACGCGCCGAGAGCGTTCGGCCAGTCTGCCGGGCATCCTGGCCAAGCGCGTCCTGGACATCGTGGGCAGTTTGGTCGTGATCGTGCTGTGCGCGCCGCTGTTCTTGCTGTCGGCGATCATGATCAAGCGCCAGTCGCCCGGCCCGGTGTTTTTCATGCAAACGCGCGTCGGTCAGGACGGCAAGCCCTTCCGCATATTCAAGTTCCGAACGATGCACGTGCACCTGTCGGGCGACGCTCCCAAACCGAGCAATTCCTCCGATCCGCGCATCACGCGCATCGGGAAATGGCTGCGGCGCTACAGCTTGGACGAATTGCCCCAGATCTTGAACGTGCTACGCGGCGAAATGTCGCTGGTCGGTCCGCGGCCGGAAATGGCCTTCATCGTCGACCACTACGGAGCCCTCGAACGTGAACGCCTGCGCGTGAAGCCGGGCCTGACGGGCTTGTGGCAGATTTCCTACGCGCGCGGCGAGGCCATCCACGAGAACATCGACTATGACTTGTACTACATCGAGAACCAGTCGTTCTTGCTCGACTTGGTGATCCTGGCGCTGACTGGCTTCGCGGTGATCAAGGGAACAGGCGCCTACTGACAGCTGGCCGCGTGCGCATCTTGCTGGTGATCGAAGCCACGATCGGCGGCACTCGCCGGCACATCGTGGACGTTGCTGCGGGTTTGGTGCGCCAGCCCGGTGTGGAAGTGTGGCTGGCTTCCTCCACGCGGCGCGATCCGAACTACCGCGGGGACTTGGCGCGCCTGCAAGCCCTTGGCGTGCGTTCGATCGAAATTCCGATGCTGCGCGCCCTGCGGCCGCTGGTGGACCTGCGCCATTTGCGCCGGCTCGAGTCGGTGCTTGGCGAAGTGCGGCCGGACATCGTGCACACGCATTGCAGCAAGGCCGGTACTTTGGGGCGGCTTGCCAGCCTGGCGACCGGCATTGGCGTGCGGATCCACACGCCGCACACCATGCCCTTTCTGCTCAAGAACATGTTCGGGCCTGTGCAGCGGCAACTGTTCCTGCAAATCGAGCAGCAATTGCTGCAAATCACCAAACGCTTGGTCGCCGTATCGGCCACGGAAGCCGAGTCCTTCACGCATGCGGGTATGGGCGATCCCGAGCGGCTGCGCATCGTTCCCAACGGCATCGAAGAGGAAAGATGGACCGGCGCCACGGCGCTTTCTCGCCAGGAGCTGGGCGTTCCAACCGCGGTGCCACTGGCCATCGTGGCGGGCTTGCTCAACACGGCCAAAGGCCAAGATCTCGCGCTGCGCGCTCTGGCACGCCCCGGGCTCGAACAGGCGCACTTGTTGCTGGCCGGCCACGGAGAAATGGACGCCCAGCTGCGCCAGCTGGCGCGGCAATTGGGCGTGGCCCAGCGCGTGCATTTCTTGGGCTGGCGCGACGACGTCCCGCGGCTGTTCGCGGCGGCGGACTTGGTGCTCGTGCCCTCGCGCTGGGAAGCGATGCCCTACGTCGTCTTGGAAGCCTTCGCCGCAGGCAAGCCGGTGTTGGCCACGCGCGTGGACGGGGCGCGGGAACTCGTGCGCGACGGCATCGAGGGCGCCCTGGTCGACATCGAAGACGTGGACGCCTTGGCCAAGGCGTGGTGGGGACTCGTCGAAGCGTCTCCAGCGCGTCGCCACGCGCTCGCGACCGGCGCGCCCCAGCTCC
>JAKFYL010000164.1 GCA_021730845.1 Planctomycetota bacterium
GTTCGAGCGTGGGCACCGGTGCGACATTGACCGTGGTGGTTTCCAACACGGCTTGAAAGCGCTCGGGCAAGCGCGACGTGGCTTGCAGCACTAGGTCTTGAAAAGCTTGCTCGTCTATGTGCACCGGCAGCGCAATGTGCTCGGGATCGGACTCGTGGGCTTGGATCTCGCATGCTTGGGCGCGGTCGAATTCTCCGCGCAAATCGTGCAGCAAAGCCAGGCTCATGCAAGCACCCGATGGACCGTCAAGCGCCACCAGCCGCTCGAAGCGAGCCTGTGCCTCCTCCAACTGCCAACGATCGCACAGCGCGTTGGCCTCGGCAGCCAGCAATTCGATGTCTTGTTCGTGCAGATCCTGGGGCGAGCCGCCTTGGGCCAGCGCGCTCGCGCGCAGGGCGTGCGCACGTTCCACGGCCAGCAAGCACTCCTCGCTGTTCGCGAATTCGCAGTGAATGACCGCGCGCAGAACCCAGGTTTCGCGGAAATCACCCTTCACGCGCTCGAGCAGGCGCAAGGCGTCCTCGAGGCGTCCTTCTTCGTAGGCCTCGCGGGCCCGTTCTAGCCAGGGGTTGGACAAAAAAATCAGGCCAAGGCCACTCAAAGCCCACGCCGCAGCTACCGTTGGGACCGCGATAGTAGCATAGCCGGCATGAGTTTGCGACGGATACAACCCCATCTTGCGCGACCCCGGCGCGCCTGTGCGCAGAGCTGGATTTGCTGGGCAGTCCTGCTCGTGCTCGTCGCGTGTCGATCCGGCGTCGGAGCCGGGTCCGAGCCCGCGGGCAGCGAATTGTTGCACGTGGTGATCTTGCACACCAACGACATCCACGGACAACTCTTGCCGCGCCGCTCGACCCGGCCGGACAGTGTCGGCGCGGAATACGGAGGGCTGACGCGCCTGGCTGCGTGTGTGGACCGCGTGCGCGCCGAAGCCACCAGCCAAGGCGCTCATGTCTTGTTGGTCGACGCGGGCGACTGGTACGCCGGCACACCCGAAGGCGCGCTGGACCAGGGCGCAGAGTTCGTGAAGGCCCTGGCCCAACTGGACTACGACATGGTGTGCCCAGGAAATCACGACTTGGATCACGGGTTGCCCAATTTCAAGCGCTTGCTGGGCCTCTTCGGCGATCGCGCGGCCGTGGCCAATCTCTACACGAAAGCCGCGAGTACGCGCGTGCCGTACCTAAAACCCTGGCGCATCGTGCGCGCCAAAGGGCTGAACGTCGCTCTGGTCGGACTGTTGACGCCACACACGCCTTCCATCACGCACCCCGATGCGCGTGGCATCGATTTCTGGACTCCCGAGAGCGCTTTGTCTCAAGCGCGCGCGGAGCTGGCCGGTACAGTCGACTGGATCGTTCCCGTAGGGCACATCGACTTGGAAGAAGGTCGAATCGTGGCTCAGGCACACCCGGATTTGGACCTGATCGTGACCGGTCACTCACACACCTTCTTGCGCGAAGAACGCCGCGTAGGCAACGTGCTGCTGGTGCAGGCTGGAGCGCGCGCGGCCGCCCTGGGGCGCGTAGACGTGTGGCTGGATCCTCGCACCAAGCGCGCCGTGCGCACCCAGTCGAGTTTGATCGATCTGGATCAAGACGAGCCTCCATCCGCGCGCTCGGAGCGCATCGCGAAGGTCGCTACGCTGCTTACCGCGCGCAGCTCGGCCGAGATGGACGTAGAGGTAGGAGTTCTGGATGCGGCGCTCAGTCGCGGCAACGGCCCGCGCTCGACCGTGGCCGGAAATTGGATTGCAGACCTGCTTCGCGCGCGCACCGGAGCGCAGATTGGCGTCCACAACCGCGGCGGAACCCGCACCGACTTGCCCGGCGGCCCGGTCACCAAGCGCGACATGTTCGAGTTGCTGCCCTTCGACAACTGGATCGTCGTTCAGACGCTGACGGGAGACGAGCTTTTCGAACTCGTGCGCCAAGCCGTCGAAGGCGTCGCCCATTCGGGCTTGGACTACAGCGGATTGCGAGCCTTCGTGACCGAAACGGACGGCGCACCGCGCTTGGAACGAGTCGAAATCGCCGGCCAGCCTCTCGACCGGGCCGGCGCGTACCGGGTGGCTACCAATTCTTTCTTGGCAAACGGCGGCGACGGGTATCGCGCTTTTGACGGCCGACGCGAGCGCCAAGAAGATCCGATGCTGTTGCGCGAGCTTGCCATCGCGGCCTTTGGAGCCTCGCGCCGCGTGCAGCCGCCGTCCGAAGAACGGATCCAAACCGCAAGTGCGGGTGCGCCATGAAGCATAGATGCTTGAGTCGGGTGCTTGCTGTCTTGATTGCGGCCGGCACCGCGTGGGCCTCCGGCAGCCAGGGCATATCCGAGGATTTGGCGCGCCGTTTGGCCGACGCCCAGGCCCCCAAACGCCAAGCAGCGCTGCGCGAACTGCCCGAGCTTGGAACACTCGAAGCCTGGGGGCACGTGTTGGATGCACTGAAAGATCCCGAGCCGCGTGTCGCCGACGAAGCCGAAATGGCCTTGGCCAAGTTGACTCCCGGGGCTGCCGCCGCGCCGGGAAAACTCCTCGACCTGGTCATGGGCAAGACCGGGTTTGGAAGTCGCGACGATTGGGTTCGGCTGCGTGTGGCCTGCGCCATCGGCGATGGGGCACTCTCGCTCGACTCTTCCGCGTGGGAGCGCATGTTGGGCGACAAGGAACCGGGCATCCGGCGCGCCGCCTGCTACAGCGCGGAACGAATGGCGCGGGCGGGGCGCTTAGGGCCGGAAAAAACGGTCCTCGCGCGCACGCTCGAAAAATTGGCCCAAAGCGACAAGCACAGCGCGGTAAAGGCTGCGGCGTTGTGCGCGCTGGGTGCGCTCGACGCAGCGGGCTCGCCCAAACGCATCGAAACGGCGCTGCAGAGCAGCGAACCCGCCGTGCGCTGCGCCGGCCTGTTGTGCATCCAAGCCGCCGCGACGGAACAGCACCAGGCGTCGCTGTCGCAAGGCTTGCAGGACAGCGAATTTTCCGTGCGCAACGTGGCGCTCGAAGTGTGGGCGCAAACCCCCTCAGCACGAGCTGCATCCGAGTTCGTGCAGCGCTTGACGCAGGAGTCCAACTTGCGCCTGCGCTGGAAGATCGTCGAAGTGCTGCGGGAATGGTCAGGACTGCGCTATGGCCTCGACCCTCGCCCGTGGTCCGAGTGGTCCGGGGGCTTGGCGCCGGATTGGAAGCCGGCCGCGCAGGCCACGAAGGGAATGGACGACGAAGATCGTTCACAGATCCTGGGGTTGCCGATTCGATCCGAGCGCCTCGTGATCCTGGTCGATTTCTCGGGATCGGTCTGGAAGAAGGACGCAGCCGGGAGGACGGTCAAGGCTCGGCTCGACGAGGAGCTGAAGCGAACGTTGGAGTCGTTTTCCGAGTCCACGCAATTCAATCTGATTCCCTACACAGCCAAGCCGATTCCGTGGGCAGCGCGGCTGTGCCCGGCCACACCCGCTGCGATTGCCAAGGCGCTCGATTTCTTCGCGGACCGCAAGGACCAAGGCCAAGGCGATTTTTGGACCGCCCTGGAGCTGGCACTGGAGGATCCGAACGTTGACACCATCGTGATGCTCGGAGACGGCGCTCCCAGTGGGGGTAAGCGTTGGAACCTGGACCTGATGGCCGAGCGTTTTTCCCAAGCCAACCGTTTTCGGCAGGTGTCCCTGGATGCAGTCTTGATCGGGAGCAAGGGCGCGCTGACGGGGAAATGGGTCAAACTGTGCTCGGCCGGTCGCGGCCGCGTGTTGCAGGTCGACTAGACGACACGGCGCCAGCCGAGCGCGGCCAAAACCAGCGCCATGAGCAGCGCAGCGGCGCTGGTCCAAGCGCCTTTTCGGAAAGACTCGGGCTGATACTCCAGTCGCAAGGTGTGTTTTCCAGGCCCAACGGGAACCGCCATGAACGCCGTGTTGGCGCGCAGGATCGGCGCGGGCTGTCCGTCGAGCGTTGCCTTCCAGCCGGGGTAGAACGGCTGCGCGATGTAGACGTAGCCCGACTCGGCGTTCTCGCATCGCACTTGGACGGCCGAGGCATGCAAGCGCTCGTAAGATGCTTCGCGCACGTGAGCCGATCCGCTCGGCGTACGGGTCGGCAGCCCCGGTTCGGAAATGACCAGCATCTTGCGCGGGTCGAATTGGTCTTCGCGCACCCACTCCCAGGCCTGTCCCTCTAGGCCCACGGTCAACACCTGGTCGATGAAAAACGCTCGGCCAAGTCCCGCATTCCATCGATACACCAAGTGGTCGGCCAGCGTGTCGACCAACTCGAAGTTGTCCGCACCGTAGCCGCAGTCGATGAGCAAGCTACCGGGTAGTCGCTGATCGCCATCGTGCACCGTGTAGGACGCCATGGGCGGACTGGTTGCGCTTGATCCAAGGAAGTTCCCGCCCATTGCGCTCGCCGCTTGCAGTCGCTGGCGCCACAGTTTCGCGGCGGCACGACTACCCAGTGCCTTGAAATGCCGCTCGGAATTGGTGCCCTCGCCCTCGATCACTAGCGTGTACTGCCGGCCCTTGGAATCCGGGATGGGGTCGAAGCGCAGCGTAGCGCGGTTGTCGCCGCGATTGTTGAGCAGCATTTCTTCGAGCCTCCACTGACGTGTGGCCACCAACGTGTTCGTGGCGCTGTCGCGCAATGTCAAGCGCACGCGCGCTTCCGACTGATGCAGGCCCTCGCGTTCGATCCACGCGGAAACCGAGCGCAAGCCCGGCGCGACGGACAAGATCTGCTGCTTCACGCTGCGACCAGGTTCGATGGGACCGGTGCGATACTCCTGCTCGAGCCCCCAGTCTTCCCGGCGGCTGACTTCGCTCAGGTGGGGGATGGGCTTGGTGACAACGACATGACGCACCCCTAGCAGCGACATGCCGTCCGAGTGGTACCCGAGCGTGATCTGCCAGTTGCCTTGCGCTTGAAACTTGCTCACCAGCAGTCGATCGACCTCGTAGATTCCCAATGCATCGTAGTTGGGAAGCATGGTGAGGTCGTAGGCGATGTTCGTGCAAGGTGGAATCGTGTCCGCGCCGACGATCACGACCGGTTCATCGCCCACGGCATTGCGAATGCCGGTGGTGTGAAAGGTGCGCGGAAAAAAGAACCGATCAGGGATAGTCGGGTTGTAGTTTTCGAGCAGGTGACCGGTTTGGAACCACAGCAGCGCGCCCAGCACTATGGCGAGCAGCACGCGAGCCTTGCGTTGCACAAAGAGCATCAACCAAACACACACCAAGCTGGCCACGGCGCTGGCGGTGATCCAAATAACGTGCCACATCACCGTGGCGAAGAATTCGGGCGACGTCGTGCGTTCCAAATCCATTCCCACGATGCGCGACACCGCTCCCGAATGCGCCGCGGCGAGTCCCAGGCCGCCAAGGAGGAGCGCGATCCATACGCCGGCCCTGCCCTTGACCGTGTCCCGATTCAGGAGCCGGTCCGCTCCGATACCGACCAGACACGCGACCGCGAAAAGGTACAGGCCCTGGCTGCGGTTGATGGGCGCGATCCCGACGCCGGGGATGCGCCCGAGCAGGTGCCCGAAATCAAAGAGGTTGTAGCCGTAGAGGATCCAGCCCACGGCACCAAAGACGAACGCGCGTGTGAACCACTGCCTGCGCCAACCGGCCGCGCCGACCAAGGCCAATAGCAGAGCGGTGGCTCCCGCGTAATCCGTGATCGATGCCTCGTAATTCGGCAACGGCAAGAATGGACTCGGGCGCCGGTGATCGGGAGCGGCCCCGTAGATATCTGGGAACAAGTGCAGCGGCCAATTGACGCGATACAGCGGAGTCTGCTCGCCGGCGCGCACGCGCAACATGGAGCTGAGCTCGAGGTACTCGAAGAAAGGCAGAAATTGGATGGCGCCTACACCTGCCGCCAACAGCGCGGCCAGGGCGACGCAGCTAGTCCAGCCAAGCACTTTGCGCGTCCAATGCGGGCGGCCGCCCCCGGCAAACGCCAGCACGGCGATCCGCACCAACGCGTACAAGGCGATACCAACCGCCGAGAAGTAAAAGGCCTCCGGATGTCCCGCCAGCGCTCCCAGACCCAGACTGGCGAACAGCCCCAACAAGGCGGGCATGCAGGTGCGCACGTTGCCCGTCGCGGTCATTCTGGCTGCGGCCAACTCCAAGCACAAGATTCCCGCCGGTAAAGTGGCCATAGCGCCCGCATGCGGATACCCGAGCAGCACGATGTTGTGCCCCGAATATTCGAATGCCATGCCGCCAAGCACGGCGGGCAGCACTCCCAGCTTCAAGCTGCGCAAGTACAGGAACGTGAACCCACCGAGAGCGAACAACTTTAGGAAGCACGAAAGCAGCAGCGCCACGCGCATTCCCAGCAGCAAGAACGGCAAGTTGAAAAGCGACAGCACTCCCGACTGGTAGTTGGCGAACAGCGGTGCGCCCAGCCCGTTGAAGGGGTTCCACAGGGGCCAACGCCCCTGGGAAAGTTCCGAGCGCACGAACATCAGCCACGGCTGCATTTGCACGGCCGGGTCGCTCACGATGACGTTGCTGGGGATCTCGGTCGGCAGAGCGCGTGTCAGCGTCCAACCCTGGGAAAGGTCCGCGGAACTGTAGTAGGTGCTACCAAAGCGCAGGATCGGCTCGCGCAAAAAAAACAAAGTCAGGACAGCCAGAAACAGCAGTCCGCGCACATTCGGGCGAGCCATCCACCGCCCAAGCTTCGACCCACGCTGTGCGGCCGGCAAGGAATCAGGCCTGCTCTCGAAGCCCAATGCGTGCTGCTGTGGTTCCCCTGACTCCAATGCGGCTCTCCCTGCGCGCGACCCCTACGCACGCTAGTC
>JAKFYL010000103.1 GCA_021730845.1 Planctomycetota bacterium
CAAGAGGCCCATGCCGCGGCCGCTGCGTCCACCGCCGCGCTGGCGTTCGCCACCACCGCCGCCTCCGCCGCCGGCTCCCTCGGGAGGAGCGGGCCGAGGAAAGTACGCACCAGCGAGATCTAGGGAGAGCCCGCGCATCACAGCGGCCTTGTCGAGGTCCCAGGCTTTTGCGGCTTCCGAGTTGGCAGGCAAGAAGGCGTCCAGCGCCAGTTCCAGACGGTGATTCTCCAAGGCAGTCGCGTCAGTGGGCGAGGAGCCCTCGATCAATTCGACGGCGACTTCTCCGTCCTTGCTGGTCAGTTCGAGCACGAGCCCTTCGAGCTCGCTGTCGGTCTCGGATTCGCGCGTGTTGTCGCCCATGGTCGTTTCGCTACGGCCTTTGAGGGTCTCGAACTTGCGGCGCAGTTTGGTGGGCTTGCCGTCGGCCTGTTCCAATGGGCGATCGATCAACACGGCCTGGCGCTGTTCCTTGGTCGTAGGCAACCCTCCCCGGCCTTCCTGGACCTCCCCGTCCACGGTCACTTCCATGGCCGTCGTTTCCATTTCGAAGTTGCTGCTCAGTTCGATCCGCACATCGGTTGCGCGGGCGTAATTCGTGCGCAGGCCGTCGCCAGCGATCGCGGCGAGGCTGGCACTGGCCAGGAATAGCAAGACCGGCTGTTGTGTGAGTTTGGACATGACGCACTTCCTTGCCACCCATGAGCGGGGCGGGCGTGTCGAGGGATGATGAGAAAACTCCGAAAAACCCAATTCTCGGACTTTGGGCCGGCTGGTCGCGCATGGTGACCAGGGCGGCTCCACAGAGTATCCTCCTAACCGGTCTTTTTGCCGAAAACCTGGCACATCGAGAATTCGTCCAAAATCCGCCCCCCGGCGACCAAGGCGGCTGCTGCAACCCAAGCGGCCGAGCCGGCTCCGAAGCAAGGCACGCTCCCTGACTCGGAGCGCATTTGCGCCCGTGGAGTCACGGTCGTGGTTCCCGTTTTCAACGAGGAGCGCGGTGTCGAGGGTGTCATCGAACGGCTTTCGCGCCTGGATTTGGGCGCACCGCTGGAAGTACTCGCGGTCAACGATGGCTCGACCGACAAGACGGCCTCGGTGCTCGAGCCATTGTCGCGGCGCTTTGCCTGTCTGCGCGTCGTCAACCACCGCGTCAACCGCGGCTACGGGGCGGCCCTAAAGACCGGTTTTGCCAACGCGCGCAACGAAGTCGTGGTCATCACCGACGCCGACGGGACGTACCCCGAAAGCCGCATCGCCGACTTGCTGGCCTGCATCGACGATGGCGCGGAGATGGCTGTCGGTGCGCGGACTGGAGCAAACGTGCATATTCCGCTCATTCGCCGGCCGGCGAAATGGGCTCTGAATCGTCTGGCGGCCTTTCTGGCGGGCACCGACATTCCCGACTTGAACAGCGGGCTGCGCGCGTTTCGACGCGACCTCGTGCTGCGCTATCGCCCCATTCTGCCCGATGGCTTCAGTTTCACGACCACGATCACCCTGGCGTCGCTGACCAACGCCCACCGAGTCGACTACGTATCCGTGGATTACGCCGCTCGCAAGGGGCGTTCCAAGATCCATCCGATCAAGGACACGCTGCGCTTCACGGGCTTGATCGTGCGCACGATCCTGTACTTCAATCCGCTCAAGGTGTTCTTCCCGGCAGCCTTGCTGATCGCGCTGGCTTTCGTGGTCTCACTGATCTACGACGTGGCCTTTGATCCGACGGCGCCCAATTTGGGTGACAAGACCGTGTTGTTGTTCGTTGCTTTCGTGCAGATCCTCTCGGTGGGCCTGCTGGCGGACCTGATCGAAAAACGCTCGCGGCTGTAGTTCCAGACCCGGTCGTTCGAGGCCTGCCGCAGCCGCACGCCCTGCTGCAGGAGGCGCAAGTCTAGGCCGCAGTGTGGAATTTCCGCGTGCCGTCCAAGAAGCGCCGCGCTTCCTTGGCGTCCACGGCAGGCGAGAATAGGTAGCCCTGGGCTTCGTCGCACTGCATCACGCGCAGAAATGCCAGTTGGCTGGGTGTTTCGACGCCTTCCGCCACCACGCGCAGTTTCAAGCTGCGACCCAAGAGGATGATCGACGTCGCAATGGCAGCGTCGTCGGCGTTGGTCGTCAGTTCGCGAATGAAGGTTTGGTCGATCTTGAGCGCGTCGATCGGGAAGCGCTTGAGGTAGGCCAACGAAGAGTAGCCCGTGCCGAAGTCGTCGATCGACAAGTGGATGCCCTCGGACTTCAGCTGCTGCAGGGCCTTGCGCGCCTGATCGGGATTCTGCATCAGAATGCTCTCGGTCAGCTCCATCTCGAGCCACTTGGGATCCAGGCGCGTGTCGCGCAGAATTTGGATCACGGAGTCGAACAGATCGGGCTGGCGGAACTGCACGGCCGAGAGATTCACGGCCATGCGGATGGGTTCTAGTCCCTGGTCTTGCCATTGGCGGCACTGCTCGCAAGCGGTTTGCATGATCCACTCGCCGATCGGCACGATCAGGCCGGTTTCTTCGGCCAGCGGAATGAACTGCGCGGGAGACACCAGGCCCAATTCGGGATGTCGCCAGCGAACCAGGGCCTCGAATCCCAGCATGTTTCCCGTGGCGATCTCGATTCGCGGCTGGTAATACACGGCCAGCTCATTGCGCTCGAGCGCACGCCGCAACCCGGTCTCGAGCGTCAGCCGTTCGACGGCCTTGGCATTCATCGACGGCGAATAGAACAGGATCGTATTGCGGCCTTGTTGGCGCGAGCAATAGGCCGCCGTTTCCGCGCGCTTGAGCAGCTCTTCGCTCGATTGGCCGTCGGCCGGGTAGCTCGACACGCCGATCGAAGCTGTAACGTAGACCTCTTGGCCATCGACTTCGAACGGTTCGGCTAGTACGTCGAGTACACGCCGCCCGACGCGCACCGAATCGGCCGCGCGCTTGAGATCGGGCAGTAGCAGTGTGAACTCATCGCCGCGAATGCGCGCGATGGATGCCTCCGCAACGCGTGTGCTGACGTGGGCTACGGTGTCGTACTCGCGCAATCCGTCGCGCAGGCGCCGGGCGATAGCCACCAGCAGCATGTCGCTAGCCCGATCCGGCAAGAGACCGGCAATGGCCTTGAACTGATTCAGGTCCAGGCACAGCACCGAAGGGTGGGCGCCGCTCTTCCTGGCCTCGACCAGGGCCGCTTCCGTACGCTCGATGAACTGCTGGCGGTTGGCCAGCCCGGTCAAGCTGTCGTGTTCGTTGAGGAACTGCACCTTGGCTTCCGCTTGACGTCGCTCGGTGAGGTCTTGAACCACTCCCGTGACGCGCGTGCGCCGGTCCGTCAACCCGCACAACACTTCTGCGTCTTGTCGCACGACTCGGAAATTGCCGTCGACGTGATGCACGCTGTGTTCCAGCGGCGACGTGCTTTTTCCCGTAGCCACGGAATTCAGCCACTCGTTGAAGCCTTCGCGCTGGTCGATCGGAATACGCGAGAGCAGGTCATCGAGCATCAAGTCTTCCGATCCGTCGTCCAGCCCGAGGATGCGTCGCGCCTCGCCCGAGCAATGCAGATCGTCCTGTCCGACCACAAACTCCCAGTGTCCCATGCGCACGATGCGTTGCGAGAGGACTAGGCTGCTGCACTGTTCGTCCAATTGCTTGATTCGATGAGCCGAGCGCATCGCGCATGCAAGGCGCCGAGCTACGATGGCCGGCGAGTCGGAAGTCAATACGAAATCCGTGGCTCCCGCTCCGATCGCCGCAGGCAACGAGGCCAGCTCCCCGTCGGGGATGCGCACGACCATGGGCGTGTGCTTGACTTCCGGCAAAGCCTGCAACGCTGAACACAAGCTCAACCCCGAATCGTTGCCGAGTGCCACGAGCAAGACTTGCGGAACCAATGCCCGCAGGCACTGCAAGGCCTCCTCGCCTCCCTTGGCGACCTGCGCGTCGATCGCGAGGCTTTTGAGCTCACGCACCAGTTCTTCGGCGAAGGCCGTATCGGAATCAGCGATCAGGATCATGGACGGTGAAGCAAGGGGTGGACGGACGGCGAAGGCTTCCGGGCCGGAGGTTCTCTTCGACGGTCCACTGGGTGCCCTTGACGCGGGCGGGCTGGGGGACCGCTCGCCACCCGGAGTTCCCGAAATCGGGGTCGACGAGTGAGTCGACTGTGTGGGGCCGAATCCCGCCTCTCCAAGCCCGAACCAAGGGCTTGAACTCTTGCTCCCCAAGGGCTCATGGCGGCCCCAGGCGCCTGGTGGGAAGATACAGGGACGGGGGACCGAAAGATCTTCCCAGGCGGTTGAACCGATTTCGGCGCGATCGACAACCCTAGACAGAAGGAGAAGAACTACCCATGCGATCCGTCCTTTTCGCGAGTCCGTTCCTAGCCCTGTTCGGCGGCCTGGCCTTCGGACAGTCGTTCACCAGCGGCGCCGGGCAGATCCCCCAGGGCAGCCCGTTCAACAATTCGTGGACAGAAAACGTCGACTTCGCCGACGTCGACTTGGACGGCGACTGGGACGCCAGTTTCGCGGACGGTGGCGACTTCGGAAACGACCAGAACCGGTTGTGGATCAATCTGGGCGGTGCCCAGGCGGGTACGGTGGGGTTCTTCGCTGACGAGACCAGCACACGATTCCCGGTCGTCTTGGATCAAAGTCGCGACAGCGACTTCGTCGACTTCGACAGCGACGGCGACCCGGACCTATTCATCACCAA
The DNA here is from genome assembly GCA_021730845.1 of Planctomycetota bacterium. GTDB lineage: Bacteria > Planctomycetota > UBA1135 > UBA1135 > JAKFYL01. The sequence goes on from JAKFYL010000103.1 coordinate 4,698, forward strand.
CACGGCCCAGTCTTCGAGCCAACCTACGCGCTGGTGGGTCAACAATGGCGGGCTGCAGGGCGGGAGCGCCGGGTTCTACGCCGACCAGAGCTCCACGCGCTGGCTCTTCCTGGGAGTCAACAACGGTAGCACGCATTTGTCCTCGATTTCGCCGGCCCTGGTACTCGCCGTCGGCTTCATCGACTGGGCCTGCGACTCCAGCTTCGCCGACTTGGACGACGACGGCGACATGGACCTGATCCAATCCACCTACGGCAACCTGGTGTTGGGCAAGTCGCCGACGCGCATCTTCCGCAACGACGGGCTTGGCTTCTTCGAGGAATTCAATCCTTCGGGCTTCCAGCTGCTCGGATCGGACCTCGTGAACGGCAGCCCCGGCCTGTGGGCCGAGGGCACGCATCAGCACGACAGCGTGGACACCACCGGTGCCCAATGCGACGTGGCCACGGCAGCCATGGGCATCGAATTGGCTGATATCGACGGCGATTTCGACGTGGATCTGCTGCTGGGCGAGAAATACGAGGACCCGCGCATTTTCGCCAATCGCACGCAGGAGAACGGCGGCACGCTTTCCATGCGCGACGTGACCTATCTCAAATTCCAGCCCAACATGGCGCCGGCCATCGGCAGCTACGAGCAAGAGTTGGGCGATTTGGACGGCGACGGAGACCTGGACTTGTACGGCACGAACTGGGCCGTGCCCTTCTGCGATTCGTACTTCGTGGCCGACCAGACCGGTGCTTTCGGGCCGCCGAACGGCGTCGCTGATTCTTGCCCCCGCGATCAGGACGTGGAGTTCATCGACTACGACTTGGACGGCGACCTGGACGTGCTCATCGGCTGCCAAGGCCAAGAGCGTCTGTACGAAAACCAGCCGGGAATCACGCTGGTGGACGTCACGGGCCTGGCGTTGCCTCAGGACGCAACCATCAGCCAAGGAGTCGAAGCCGCGGACCTGGACCAAGACGGCGATTTCGATTTCATGTCGGCGAATTTCGAGAATCAGGCCAATGCGCTGCATCTGGGCCAGGGCGCGGGCAGCGACACGCACGCACCCAAGCTCATGAAGCTCGAGCAGGCGCCCAACTGCGAAGCGAGCGCCCAGCCCACGCGCGTGCGCGCACAGGTGCTCGACAACGCAAGCTTGGCGCGCATCGCCCTGTACGACGTGTCCGCCGAGTACCGCGTCAACGGCGGGGCGTTGCAAAGCGTGACCGCGCGCACGTCCGGTGGGCAAGTTTTCCGCGCACTTCTGCCCGGATCCTTGGTTGGGACCGTCGAGTACAGATTCACGGCCACCGACGAGCAGGGCAATCTGGGCGTTTCCGCGTTCCAACAATTCGACGCGACGCCCTGCACGGGCAGCGTCGCGACCTACTGCACGAGCAAGGTCTCCAGCTCCGGATGCGTTCCCAGCATGTCCAGCGCCGGAGCACCCAGCATGTCGGCACCCGCGGCCTTCTCGCTGCTCACGAACAACGTCGAACAGGCCAAGAACGGCCTCGTGTTCTTCGGCACCACGGGCGCCTCCAGTGCGCCCTTCCAAGATGGAATCCTGTGCGTAGCCACGCCCCTGTACCGACTAGGAGTGCTCGGATCCGGCGGAGCGAATACCTGCCAAGGCTCGTTCGCTTACACCCTCGCGGACGTGCTCGCCCAACCCCAAGGCGGCCCCTTGGTCGCGGCGGGCGTCGTCGTCCACGCACAGGCGTGGTTCCGCGATCCGCCCTCCGCCAGCTCCACGGGCCTGAGCAACGGCCTGACCTTCCAAGTCTGCCCGTGACCGTACGGTGCCGCGACAAAAAACAACACGACTAGGGTTCGCCTGGTAGCGAAGGGGTGACTTGCCTGGCCCGGATTTTCAGGGCCCGGCAACAAGTACTGCGTGCACGTTCGAAGCCCGCTTGTTTCAGGCACCTTGGTGCGCTCGCTGCGCCGCGATATCGGGTTGCTGCTCCGACGTCGACAGGAGGGCATGCGCCTGTTGCAAGCCGTACGGATTGCAAGCGCTCCGCGAGAGTTCCTAGGGCGCCGGCAGCAGGCGCGACAATTGCTGGCGGGCCGGAGCGTGCGCCTGCGTGTCGACCATGAGCTC
>JAKFYL010000422.1 GCA_021730845.1 Planctomycetota bacterium
GCGCGGGGATCGGCGTCGAACAGCTGATCCAGCAGCGCTTGTTGTTCGATTCTATGGCTGGCCAGCGACCCAGTTGCCGGCGATGCCGAGGCGCGGCGGGCAATGGACGTCAACGGGTGTGCGCCTACGGACTCTCCCAGTCGTACGCGCAAGAAGCGCCAGGCGCCCATGTTCTCCGGTTCTTCTTGGATCCACACCAGCGGTCGCTCTTTGGGGTAGGGCGCTAGCGCTTGCTGGAGATCTTCTTCCGTCAGCGGATAGAGCTGTTCCAGGCGCAGCAGGGCGACCTCAGAATCTTTTCTCCGATTGCGCTCGGCCGCGAGATCGTAGTAGAGCTTGCCGCTGCAAAGCGCGATCTTGCGCACGCGTTTGGTGTCGATCCTCTTGTCATCGGCGAGGATGCGCTGGAAGCGCCCGCTGGTGAAATCTGCCACGGGGCTGACGGCTTCCGGGTGGCGCAATAGGCTCTTGGGCGTCATCACCACCAGCGGCTTGCGCCAATTGCGCACGACCTGGCGGCGCAGGGCGTGGAACATCTGCGCCGGCGTGGTGGGGATGATCACCTGGATGTTCTCGTCGGCTGCCAGGGCCAGGAAACGATCCAGGCGCGCACTGGAGTGCTCGGGCCCTTGGCCCTCGAAGCCGTGCGGCAACAGCAACACCAGGCCGTTGAGCCGGCTCCACTTTTCTTCGGCGCTGACCAGGAACTGATCGATGATCACCTGCGCTACGTTCACGAAATCGCCGAACTGTGCTTCCCAGGCCACCAGCGCTTCGGGGTAGTCCAAGCAGTAGCCGAATTCGAAGCCCATCACGGCCACTTCGGAAAGCGGCGAATTGCGGATCTCGACGCGCGCCTGGCCGCGCTGCAGGTGCTCCAGCGGGCAATGCGTGCGGCCTGTGCGCACGTCATGCAGCACCGCGTGGCGGTGGCTGAACGTGCCGCGCTCGCAATCTTGCCCGGTCAGGCGCACCGGGTGGCCCTCGGCCGCCAGGCTCGCCAGCGCCAGCGCTTCGCCGGCCGACCAGTCCAAGGCGCGCCTCCCTAGCGCCATTTCCTTGCGCTGCTCGAGCCAGCGCTCGAGTTTGGGATGCACCTGAAAGCCGTCCGGCAAGCGACACGTGGCCTGCAGCAGCTCGCGCGCGCGGGCGGGATCGATGCCGGTGTCGACGCGCGGCACGGCCGCCTCGGATCCGCCGACGTAGCCTTTCCAGGCTCCCGACAGCACGTCCGGCGGCGCCACGAAGTCTTTCTGGCGTGCGCGCGTCAGTTCCTGTTCGAGCAGCGCGCGGCGATTCTCGGCGATTTCGTCGGCCTCTTGGCGGGTCACGCTGGAGAACTCCAGCAGGTGGTCCAAGTAGCCCTCGCGCACGCCTTTGCGCTGCGCGATGAGCTGGTACAGCAGCGGATCGGTGAAGGCCGGTTCGTCGCCTTCGTTGTGGCCGCGGCGGCGGTAACCGTACATGTCGACCACCACGTCGCGCTGGAAGGCGCGGCGGAAATCCATGGCCAGCTCGATGACCTGGGCCACGGCCTCGGGGTCTTCCCCGTTCACGTGGAAAATGGGGATCTGCAGCATCTTGGCCACGTCCGTGCAGTAGGTCGACGAGCGGCCCTGGCGCGGCGGCGTGGTGAAGCCGAGTTGGTTGTTGACGATGATGTGGATCGTGCCGCCGACTCGGTAGCCGTCGAGCTCGCTCAAGTTGAGCGTTTCTTGCACCACGCCTTGCCCGGCGAAAGCCGCGTCGCCGTGGATCAGCACGACCAGTCCCTGGCGGCGGTCGAAATCGCCAAAACGGTCTTGTTTGGCGCGCATGCGGCCCAACGCCACGGGGCTGACGAACTCCAAGTGGCTGGGGTTGAAGCACAAGGACAAGTGCACTTCCTTGCCGCACTCCGTGCGACAGCTCGAGGAGTAGCCCTTGTGGTACTTCACGTCGCCGCGGCCCAAGTACAACTGCGGATCGGTGTCCTCGAACTCGCGGAAAATTTGCGCCGCGCTCTTGCCCAAAATGTTGCACAAGACGTTCAGGCGCCCGCGGTGCGCCATGGCGATCACGGTTTCGTCGATGCCTTGCTCGCCAGCGCGTTGGATGGCCAAGTCGAGCAGCGGAATCAAGCTTTCGCAGCCTTCCAGGGAGAAACTCTTGGCCCCCAGGAATTTCTTTTGAATGAACTCCTCGAACATCACCGCGTCGGTGAGCTTGGTCAGAATGCGCACTTGCTCCGCGTGCGAGAGCGTTTGGCGATTCTGGGTGCTCTCCATGCGCTCCTGGAGCCAGCGCTTGATGGCCAGGTCGTCGATGTGCATGAACTGCACGCCGATCGATCGGCAATAGGTGTTGCGCATGCGTTCCAGGGCTGCGCCCAAGGTGGTGCGCGGCTCGCCGTGAAACGTCTGGGCCGAAATGGGGCGCGCCAAGTCTTCGGTCGTGATGCCGTAGAACTCGGGCGCGAGCTCGGGGTGCGAGCCGCGACTTTGACCCAGGGGATCGATCTGCGCGGCCAGGTGACCGCGCACGCGGTAGCTGCGCATGAGCTGGTCCGCGCGATCTTGGAGCGCTGCGACTTCGGCTTCGCGCTGCGACTGACCGCCGCGCGCGGGCTCAAGAGCATGTCCGTTCTGCGCACCGGCGCCCGGCGCAGCGCCGGAAAACAGACCCGGCGGCACGAAACTCGGGCCGCGGCGCGCGGCGGCGGGGGAGATCGACCCTTGCGCGTCGAAGTAGGCGCGCCAGGAGGGATCCACGGAGGCCGGATCGCGGACGTAGTCCTCGAGCAGGCCTTCGACGAAGCTCAGGCTTTGGCTGGAAAGGGGCGGCGGCTGGGTCATGCGCTCCCGCGCGGGTTGGGATCAGGGCGCGGCTTGGGTCGTAGCCTCGCCGGCGGGGGTGAAGAGGATACGAAACGCAAGCGGCCGTCCGTCCTGGGAGCCGGCCGGCCGCCAAGGACACGTGCTTCTAGTCCAACTTTCGTCCGGCTAGGACTTGCGCTTGAGGTTGAAGATTACGCCGTGGGAGGGCTTGCCGCCCTCGAGGGAAGCCCAGCGCGCCTGGACCGCGCCATCGGGGAGAAAATCGAACTCCGCGGAGTGCATGTGCATGTCCCGCTGGCAGTCATAGCCGGGACCGCCGACGCAGGAAAAGCGCAACGCCTCGGTTGAGCCGCCCGGCTCAGCCAGCATCTTGGGTTGATTCCCAGCGCTGCAGTAATGGGTCAAGGCCAGCCGCCCAGCTTCGACATGGTACATGGTCACCATCGAGTGCGGAGTACCCGGGAACATCTCTTCCATGACCACGCTGCCGCCGGAAATGGTGGTGTAGGTGACCGTGCCGCCGGTAGGCATTTCGGGAACGGAAGCAATGCTCCATTCGCCTTCTAGGCTCTTGAGCTGCTGCAGCTTGGCCGCCGCGAGGCTATCGGCGACGGCGCGCGCACCATGCTTGCTGTCCGTTGGGTAGTCTTGGGACGCACATCCACAGGCGATCAGAGCCAGCACACTCACCCATTGCATTCGACGCAACATGAAGGACCTCCGTGAAGTTGGGGCGGCTCTGCGGGCGGGCAGTTTGCCCGATTCGCAACTTGCAGCCGCTCTAGGGCGCTCCATTCTAGCCGGCCAGGCTCCCCGCGAGCGCGCGCGGGCTACGCGCTCCATAGTCCCGCGCCTGGTCGTTGCGGGACTGCTGGCTTGTGGTTTGGCCACGTCCTCGCCGGCGGCCTACTCGCAGAGTGGGTTGGCGGCGCCAAGCGCGGTGACCACGCCCGAGCAGCATTTGGGCAGACCGCTGGCGGCCGATGGGACGTTGCCGAATTGGAGCCAGGTGTCCAGCTACTTTCTGCGCCTGGACGCCGAGAGCGCGCGCGTTGAAACCCGCGTCGTCGGCCGTTCCACACAGGGCCGCGATTTCTTGCTCACGGCCGTCGCCAGCGAAGCCAACTTGGCTCGACTCGACAGCCTGCGCGCTCACACGGCGCTCCTAGCCGATCCGCGCGGCGCACAACCGGCAGCGATCGAGAAGGCGCTGGCCGAGGGCTTGCCGGTGCTCATGATCTCCAGCGCCATGCACTCGAATGAAACGGCTGCGCCGCAGTTCGCCATGCGCCTGGCCTTTGAACTCGCGACCTCCGACAAGGAGCCCTTCGTTTCCGCACGCGAGAAGGCGCTGGTGTTGATCTTGCCCTGCACCAATCCCGACGGCCTCGATCTCATTGCCGATTGGGTCGCGCGCACGAGTTCCACGCCCTACGAGGGCAGCGGACTGCCCGAGCTGTACCAGCGCTACGCGGGCCACGACAACAACCGCGACTGGTTCATGCTGTCGCTAGAGGAGACGCGCATCGTCACGCGCCTCTTGTATCGGGATTGGCACCCAACCGTGTATTGGGACGTTCACCAGCAAGGCCAGTCGGCCGAGCGCATGTTCGTGCCGCCTTTTCGCGACCCGCTCAACCCCAATCTCGATCCAGCCATCATCACCGGGATCGGAGTGCTCGGTTCGCGCGCGCTGCACGACATGACGGCCGAGGGGTACACGGGCGTAGCAACCGGCGTGACCTTCGACATGTGGTGGAACGGTGGAAATCGCAACGTGCCCGTGCGCCACAACATCGTCGGACTGCTCACGGATGCCGCTTCGGTCGAGTTGGCCGCGCCCGTATTCCTCGCCCCCGCGCGCCTGCGCCCGCCGGGGGAACTCGAGCACTACGCGCCCTCGAATCGTTTTCCCGCGCCGTGGCCCGGCGGCTGGTGGCGCCTAGCGGACATCGTCGACTACGAAATGGCCTTTGCGCGCTCGATCTTGCGGAGCCTAACCGCCGAGCCGCGCACCTGGCTCGAGAACTCCCTAGCAGCGGCCGAGCGCGCCATCGAAAAGGGCGCCACCGGCACGCCCAAGGCCTGGATCCTGTCCTGCGAGGGTTCCGATCTAGGCGCGCTGGGACGTTTGGCCGTCGCTCTGGACGCGTGCGGCGTCGAGCTCAAGCGCGCTGAAACCGAAATCCAGTCCGACGGGCGCAGCTATCCCGCCGGCTCGCTGGTGATCCTTGGCAACCAGCCCTACGGCGCGCACGTCAAGGACTTGTTCGAAATCCAGCGCTATCCCGAAGGCGCGCCGCCCTATGACGTGGCCGGCTGGAGCCTGCCGCTGCTCCTAGGGGTCGAACGCTCGGAATGTACGAATTTGCCCAGCGGCGAATTCTCGCCAGTAGCCGCGGCCGATTTCGTAGCTGGACTGCCGGTGCCAAGCCCCGCCGCGCTCGATCCGCGCGATACGCGCGCTTGGACCCAAGTGTTCCAAGCGCTTTCCAATGGAACCCGCGTGGGCTGGACGGGCCAAAAGTTTGCGATTCCCGGAGGGGACCAGGCCTTCGCGCGCGCGCCGCGCGTGGGACTGTACGCGCCTTGGACCACGAGCATGGACGAGGGCTGGACGCGTTGGGTCTTCGAGCACGTAGGCCTTGCCTACACCACGGTGCACAACGAGCGCCTGCGCGCCGGCGGCCTGCTCCAGGACTTCGATGTGCTCGTGCTGCCGGACGTCGGCGCGGCGACGCTCGACAAGGGCCGCAGCCCCGGCAGCGTGTTCGCGGAGTACACGCAGGGCCTGGCGCCCGAAGGCGCGCTGGCGATCGAAGCCTTCGTGCGCGATGGCGGTGTGCTGGTGGCCTTTGAAGGCAGCGCCGATTGGGTCATCGACTTGTTCGCCCTGCCATGGATCGACGTCACGCGCGGCAAGGAAGCCGGTGAATTTGCTTGCCCAGGCAGCGTGCTGCGCGTGGTGCGCGAAGACGTCAGCGCCGACCCCAGCGCCAAGGACTTGCCGCCTTCGGTGCCCATTTTCTTTGCCCGCGGCCGCGCTTGGCGCGAAGCCAAGGCGGAAGAGAAGAAGCCCGCGGCCTTCGCGCTCAAGTCCCAAGTTCGCATGCGCTACGCGCCCACGCGCACGTTGCTCTCCGGCTGGATCAAGGAGCCCGAGAAAATCGGCGGCAAGGCCGCTTGGCTGAGCGTCGAAGTCGGGCAGGGCAGGGTGCACCTGTTTGGCTTCAGTCCTGTGTACCGCAGTTGGAGCCAGGCCTCGTTCCAATTGCTGCTACGCGCCATGCTCCTGGACTTGAAGTTGGAGCCGCGATGAGACGCGCGTTGCTCGTTGCCGTTTGCGCCAGCTTCCTGTGCGCGTGCACCCAAATGCAAGTGGCGCGCCTGAAGGCAGCGTCGCGCCAAATGGCGCTCGCCGAAGAGGCTCAGCGCGGCCGCGCGCCCAGCGACGGCAAGCCGACGCCGGGGGCGACAAACAAGTACTGGGATGCGGCAGCCACGCGTCCCAAGAGCGAGCGCGAGTACCTGCGCGACGCCGATGGCCGCGAAACCAAGCACGGCTTCGAACGGCGCTGGTTCGAAAGTGGACAGATGCAATACGAGCGCCAGTTCGAGCACGGCGAGCCGACGGGAACCTGGCGCAGTTGGTTTCCCAGCGGTCAGATGGAGTCGGAGGCCACTTACGTCGAAGGCGTGCCCATGCCCATGCGCTGGTGGTACGCCTCGGGGATTCTGGCCTCCGAGGGCATGACCCTGTCCGGATCGCGCGAAGGCCCTTGGCGCACCTGGCACGAGAACGGTCAGCTCGCGTCCCAGGGCGCGCTTTCCGCCGGTCGCCGCCACGGCCCCTGGGAGTACTACCGGCCCGACGGAACTCTCGATTCGCGCGGCGAGTACGACCGCGGCGCCAAGTCGGGAACGTGGGAGTACGGTCCCAAACTCGCATCGCCGCAAGGAACGAGTACGCC
>JAKFYL010000462.1 GCA_021730845.1 Planctomycetota bacterium
GTCCCGGACGCCGCGCAGGCTGATCTCCAGCCAGTGATGGCTGGTGCCCGGGTTCTCGAACAATACGTCGCCGAAGGCGTCGTCGGGGTAGTAGCCCCCGATCTGGCAAGCGATGTCCAGGTCGCCATCGTCGTCCAGGTCCGCCAAGGCGATGCCATTGGACTTTTGCAGGTGTCCCACATCCGCGGAAAAAGTGGCGTCGAGGAATTGGCCGCGATTGAGCAACAAGACGTTGGGGAACAGGGCTGCGAAGTCGTGTGCGCCCGTGGCTAGGTACAGGTCCACGTTGCCGTCGTTGTCCACATCGCCGCAGTTGAGACCCGTGGTCATGATGCCGCGGCGCAACCCGCGCGCCTGAGTTGCGTCACGGAAATTTCCGCGGCCGTCGTTCTCGAACAAGCGTTGAGTGTCTTCGCCGATCTCGCCGCGCATGTAGTAGGCGGCCACGCTGCGCACGGGTCGGTAGTGGTGGTTGTAACCCACGAACAAATCCAGGTCGCCGTCGTTGTCGCTGTCGAAAAAACAGGCCGGACCATTGGCCTTTGGAGCGCCGAGTCCGCGCGCTGATGTCTCGTCTCGGAAGAGGCCGAGGAAGAATTGGTCCGTGTTCTCGCGGCTCGCGCCTGGGTCCGTGCGGCTCGCACCCTCGTTCTCTCGGCTCACGCCTATGTTCTCTCTGTTCACTCCTGGACCTTTGCGGCTTGCGCCTTGGTTCATGAACAGGCGCGTGCCGTCGAGCTGGGTGCCCAGGAACAGGTCCGGCCAGCCGTCGAGGTCGACATCGGCAATCAGCGCGGCCGTGCAGCGCTGTTCGAGTTTCAGCCCGGAGCCCGCGGTGACGTCGCGGAATACGCCCTGGCCGTCGTTTTCGTACAGTTTGCTCGGGTAGCGCAGTCCGCCGGGCCCCGGTTCGGTTTCGTAGCCGATGAACAGATCCAGGTCGCCGTCGCGGTCCAGGTCGGCGAAGGCAGCCGTGCGCGTCGGTGCGGCCAGTTCGAGGCCGGCTGCGCGCGTGATGTCGACGAAATGTCCAGGTCGATCTTGGCGCAGGAGCGAATTGGGGAACTCGCCGGCGCTGAAGAAACCGCCGCCGCGCAGCACCAAGAGGTCGAGCAATCCGTCGCCATCGACGTCGGCCTGCAAGACGTTGCAGCCGCCCAATTGGTGGGAAAGGCCCGCTGCCTGCGTCACGTCCGTGTAGCTTCCTCCGCCATCGTTGCGCGAGAGCCGCAAGGGCTGGTGCGTGTCGAAAGCGCAACTCAACACGTCGACGCGACCATCGCCTGTGAAATCGTCGAGCACGACGCTGCCGGCGTGGCTGTGACGCGCCAGGCCGACCTCGCGCGCCCGGTCGACAAAGTGCCCCAATTCGACTTCGGGCAGGAAGCGTTCGCGCGGAATGCGGTGCGGCTCGGGCACCTGGTCGGGCCAGGTTCCCAGGGCCATGTGGCTGATGTTCAGGAGCCACTGGGCTTCGACGGTCAAGTCGCTGCCCGGCAATGCGAGCAACCGCTCGAGCACCTCGCAGGCCGCGGCGGCGCCTGTTTTCTGGCGGTGAACGGCGCGCTCGGAGAGCGGAAAGATGCAACTGTCGGAGTTGTGGTCGGCGATGCAGTTTTGCTTCTCGGCCACGCGGAAATGCGCGGCCGCCAGACGAAACAGGGCTTCGGGCAGCCAGCCCTTGGCCTCGACCGGGTGCTCCTCGCACAGTTTCACGCAGCGCTCGAAGAATTCGAGCGACTCATCGAGTTCCCCAAGCCGCATCAATCCCTGAGCCAAGCCGAAATGCAGGCCGAAGCGCTGTGTCAACGGCGCGCCGGTGTCAAGCTCGGCGAGTTCGCGGCGCCAGCCCTCCACGGCTAGACCTGAGAGGAATGGGTTGGCCGCATTGGCCCTGCCTTGCTCGTGGATGCGCCGCAGCCATAGCTCCTTTTCCGTGGCGCCCTCAGGCAGCGGTCCTAGCGTGGCTGCAGCTTCGGCGCAGCAGGAGTCCGGCTCCTGCGTGCCAAGAAGCGAATCGACGTTTTGCGAAGCAACAAGGACGCCGCACGTCAGAAGGGCCAAGAATGCGGAGTGCATGCTTTGGAAGTCCAGCATAACCCTGCTTGCCAAAGTAGCTGGGACAGTCTGGATTCCGCGTCTGGTGGAGAGGTCCAACGCGCGATTCTGGGCGATCGTCGATGAGGGCGATACCCGTGGACCCCGCCTCTAGCAGATGGGATGAGAAGGCCGTCCTCCTTCCTTGCACCTCGAGTGCGTTGAGCGCCTCACGGCGCGTCCGTTGGGAAACCAGAATAGGCTTCCCATACGGAGGACGGCCTTCTCATCCAATCTGCTAGGTCATCTCGTCGAAGTCGCCCTCGGGGCGCAGGCGCTAGCGGGGGTGGTTGCTAGCTTCATTGCCACCCAGGGTGCGGTTTGGGTCTAGGTCAGACCCTCCCACCTGACCACGCGGGGGGCTGGGCGCGACCCTGCACGCGGGCAGGCCTTCTCTAGCCCATTGCGCCCCATGCAACTGCTTGCGGTTCCTGAATGCAGGCAGTGTCCCCTTAGAGATCATCGATCCAAGAACCGCCGATCTCCTTGCTGTCGGGGAAGCTCCACTGCGCGAAGGCCCTTTGCCCATTCTCCGCACCCGGCACGATGGGAAGGTCTGTGTACCTTACCGGAACCACGAGTACGCCGGCAGTCGGCGTCAAGGGCGCTGCAGAGTTGGCTTCTAACACTGCATCGACAACGAACTCCACCTTGTCACCAACCGCAGCGGTGTAATTCTGGTCGCTGAGCTTGAAGTACAGGAATCCGGTTCCATTCGGGAACGGTGTAGCGTTGGTTACGAATGGACCGTCGACGTTCAACCTATTCCCATCGATATCAAGTTGATCACCCGCGATGGTCTCAAGGCGCACGTTCGACACTACGAGGTGTGAGTCGCCGGACCCTGGCGGTTCGACGTCAACGCGAATGGTTGTGCCCCCATTCAAGTGAACAAGCACATGTCCGATCACAACTACATTTTGTGCCGTGATCGGGCCTCCGAAGAGCCCTTCCCCCCGCTTCAGATTGACGACGATACCAACCGTGGCGTTGGCCTTGCCGGCAATGATATCAGCGATCATGTCAAGGGATGAGACACGCGTCTCGCGCAGGATTCGTCGATGAAGGGCCTCGGACTGCGGATCAAAGTTCGGCGTGGCGCCGTCAAACGGGGCAATGAACGGTCGGGTCTTGAAGTTGTACGTGGGTGATGAAGTCGAAGGTGAATTCGGGCTTGCATCGTCGATCTGCACATAGATCTCGTACCACATGTCAGCCGCGGGCACGCCATACCCAGTGCCGATGGTCGTGGACGGTCGTAGGCCATCTAGGATCACGGAGTGCGACTTCGCCAACTGAAGACTGTCGACCCACAGGTAACTCACTCCAGTGTACATCAATCGGTAGAAGACGCGCGCCGTCGTCGGTTCCGTTGTCTCGAAGTGAACCCGCGCGACTTTCGCGGTTACCCAACTAACCGCGGGCTGGCCCGAAGTGGTGAACTGCGGAGCGCTGGTGTCGGACAGATCGACATTGGGGACCGTCGGATTGGCGTCCCCAGCGAAGTTTCGCTTTCCATCCATGTCCCAGTCGATCGAGAGTCGCTCACCGCTCCCGACGGGAGTGGCTACGAATGTCGTCGTCTCGGTGCCACTCTGCGCCGGCGTGAGGAATGCGGCAGGCAGTCGATCCGCAACCCCCGTGCGATCCGATTGGAACATGCCCGTGCTCCGGTTGTAGTTCCAGCGCACGAGGGTCGGCGTACCCGACACAGAGATCTTGCCAGACGCCGTAAGGTCGCAGTTTCGACCGAGAGCATGCGGCAAGAGATAGGATGTCAGCTCGTCAGCGGCGGCTGCGTAGTGACTTTGATCCAGTAGCAACGCAGCGTGAACGGACGGGGCAATTCCCTGATCAAACTGCGTGACGAACGACGCCAGATTCACTCGGTCTTGATCGTCGGTGGTCACAATTGACGCAACGAACGCGAAGAGGTTTTCGAAGCCGCCTGTGTGGGTCACACCCGAGCCGAGCAAGGCTCGGCGCTTCTGAGTGGTGCCGTCAAGTAGGTTGAGTACGGGCTGTTGCTTGCGCCACAGTTCATGAAACGCCGCTGGCTTGAGCCGATTTCGGCGAACCGTCTCGTTGATACCTACTTCGCGGTTGATGTCGTTGACTGTGCCGGTCTGCGCGCTGTGGCAGTCAACGCAACGGAAGCCTCCTTTGAACGTCGCCGCTGTCAAGAAGGTCGTTTGGCCCTTCACGGCTAAGGATGGTGGCAGGTGCGTGCCGAGCGGCAAAGGTGGCGCAATATCATCGGCCACGACTCGATCTCGATGCTGATAAGGGTTCGCAGGATTCGCAAGCGAGAAGACGTACGCCTGTAGCTTGTCGAAAGTGGCCTGAGGCATTCCGCTGGGATCGTCGAGAGGCGTCGTCATTCCGAGCAGGCCGGTGAACGCGTTGCGGAAGTCTCCGAAGTCTCGCTCGCCTCGCCAGTGAAACGGACGCAGCCGCTGCAGGCCGACTAGTGTCTGGGTGACCATGCCGCCCTTGTCATCGATAGGCAGGTACCCGCCTGGTGCGGTGGAGAGTGGGCGATTGGAGAGGTTCCACACCAGCATGTCGGATCCGGCTTCAACGTGGCAGCTCGCACAGGAGAGGTTGCCATACTTGGACTTGCTGCCATCGAAGAAGGCCGCCCGACCCTCGCGCCAGACCTGGGGAGATAGATCCGCGGCCAGCGACAACGTGCGTTGGAGGGTCGCAGTTTGCGCCACAGAATTGTATAGGTAGTCACGCACCTTGTTGTCGCCCCAGCAGTAGACCAGCACTCGCCCGCTGGTTGCGCTGATCGGGGTCTGAGCAAGGATTCCGCGCGGAATCGCGCGCTGCCCCGCGGGCATGCTTATGTTCCACTCGAGCATTCGTGCACCTGCGGACGAGAGCATCATCACATTGTCCGTCAGCAAGCCCGTTACGAACGCTTGACCGTACTGCTGATTGAAGGTCAGTGCGAAGGGTTGACCCGTGATATCGCTGGCGGATACGGCTGGAGGATTGCCGGTAATTCCGTTTTCATTGAGGAGCGCAACCGGATTGAGGTATCTGAGCACGCGCTGTCCCGCTGGGACGGTGCCGTTGCTCGAGGTGGGGGCGAACGGCCGTGGTACGAAGTTGATGCGATCCACGTAGAACCTGCCCTTGACTGCAGGCTCGCTCTGGTCGCCTGCGCCACCGTTATGGGCGTCGGAGTTCAGTTGCCAAAAGCCTCCGGTAACGGGATTGACTCCATGCGCAAAGAGCAACGTTCCCGTTCGTCGCGCGGCAACTTCGACGGCACCTTGTGGAAGAGTGGTCTGCGCTGGAGTAATTCGGAAAAGGTCTACGTCTGGGAGTCTGTTTGTCGTCTCTCCGGACTGGAACGGAGCCGCAAATAGATCTCGGACGCTGGTGCCCTGGTTGAGCCCATCTTCCCAAATCGTGTTGTTCCCAGACACGAGCGGTGCCACGAGGACTTTTCGGTAGCCGGTTTCTCCAACGGCGAGCGGTTCAAAAGACAAGAAGCAGGGGCTCTTGATCTGGAAAATACCTGGCGAGCTCAGACTGCTGTGGAACAGGCGAACGATTTGGCCTGAAGTGAGGTCGACTTGAACCACGCTGTCACCGCCCGTGCAAGAGACGTACGCCATCGCGTTCAGCCCCGTGGGGGCATCGATGAGGATGTCCGCGGGTTCGGCCATCAATCCCTGATATGCGTACTTGTTGCCCTCGAGACCGGCAACCGAGCTCGACGGCGTCAACCGAATGACGTCTTTCACCACCCCTGTATTGCGGACGATTCTGACGACGCACCAGCTGCCTCGACATGCAACCACCAACTCGTCGTCGGAGGTGAAGTTCGGCGACGCGTTGGGTCCTGCCCAGTAGGCCACTGAGACTGGATTCCAGGGAGTCGGATATGTCGCGTCAGGCGCACTCAGGTTCACATTCCCGTTCGCGAAGTGAACGACCGCGTTGTTCGGTTGATCCACGACCCAGATCCCGCCGATCGAGCTGGTATCGAATGCCATGGGGCGTACGGGGAAGTTGGCGAGCTGTACCCACGCGCCTTCGACATTGTCCTTGTGGACGTAGTCGGCGGTGCCTTGCGCGTAACCCGGTGTCGCGGCGAGTGGCGCTGCACAAGCGAGCACAGCTGTGAATCGGCGAAGGGCCTGCCCCAGTGGGCGCAAGAGAGAGTTCAAGAAGGGACGCATAGTTGCTCCGATCCGCGCCTGCCGCGGGGTTTCACCAGGTTTTCCGACCAGCCTGACCGAGTGGTCTTGAGGTTCTGCTCGGCTCTCCAATAGCGCCGTAGCCCTTGGCGATAGTTTCAGACTTCCGATGTGGAAGAAGTGGAGGCTTTGCCCGAGTCGAGGGACGGTCTCGTCACCGGGCCCAAGACAATCGCCTCCAAGGTCCCCTAAGGGTTCGACCTCTAGCAGTCCGTGGTGAAAGTCGCGTAGCGAGGCGAAGCGCGCGTTCGCCCTGCAAGGAGCGCGACACCGGGGCGGCGGAAGCGGCCTTCCTGGCTGCTGAGCACGACCCGGCGAGCGCGACGCCGCAGGGTGATCGCGCGCAAAGCCGCAGTAGCTACTTTCACCACGGACTGCTAGCGCTGGAGGATGTCGTTTGGCTAAGAGCACGTCCTAAAACTCACC
>JAKFYL010000082.1 GCA_021730845.1 Planctomycetota bacterium
TACGCGCGGCTCCCCCATGGGGAAGGGACAACCCTTCCCCATACCCCATCCCCTTGACGGATCGGCAGCCTCGGTGTCCACTGACCGCGTTACTAAACCCCGTGTCCACTGAACCGGGGGAGGTCCATCTAGTTGGCATCGGAGAACGGCACTATCTTCGCGTTCCTTCCACGTCGGATCACGGTCGGTTTGGAGAATCCATCGCGAGTGGCATAGATGTCGACCAGGATGGTTGCGACGATCTCTTGATTGGCGATCCCGGGAATGAGGTAGGTGCGCAAGGACCTCGCAGCCATGGCAGGCTCCTTGTGTACTCACCGTCCAAGAATCGAATGCTCGACACTCATTTGATCGGCCCAATGAGCCACAGCTATGGCCGTCGTGTAGCAGTGTGCGCCGATGTAGACGGTGACAAGGTCAACGACGTTGTCGTCATGGCAGGTTGCGCGAATACGTGTTGCGCAAACCAAACCGACACGGTGTACGTACTCTCTGGCGGGAAGCATCTTGCTCAGATTGCGGCTTTGGCGGCGAATGGAGTTGATGAGCGCATTGTCGCGGCTTGCGCCATAGGCAAGGGCTTGCAACGGGAGGTTCCTGCCAAAGTGGTTATCGCGGTATTAAAGCGACGCCCTTACATGACTCAGCCGGATCCATCGAAACGTGGTACTTATCCATGCATTGGATTCCGATACACCTACTTGCAGAGCGATGGTACTGCTCAGGTCGGCGGTTGGCGACAGACGACAAGCCTTGAGGATCGTTTTGTTGAACATTGCCGAAGTACGGAGATCGAGGCTGTTCTCTTACCAGGCCCAGATCTTGACGGAGACGGGGTCGACGATATCGTCTTTGGCAGTGCCAATGGTCGAACTGGCGGCGGGTGCGATGGTGTAGTACTCGCAGCGTCGATTGAAGGCATTGCCATGTTGGGGAGGACCGGAGGAATGAGCTTCTGGGATGGACTGTTGTTTGGTCACTCCGTGGTCATTCACAGGAGTGGACTTGAGTCGTCCCCGTATGTCTGCGTCGGCGCTCCAGATCGCAGCTTGGAGCGCGGCGCGGTGTTTTCGTTGCGACTCCCGAATCTGGACCTCGTGCAACGCGTGGTCATTCCCAGAGAGCAGTGAGCGGCTTGCGCCTTGTGCCCGACGACAAGAGCACGTGACAGAGCCGACCGGAGGCTTGCTCGGGGTCGCCCTCAAGCGCACCTACTGACGAATCACGGATTCCGTGCGCCCGCGGCTCCAGTGGTGCGATTCTTACTCGCCTCTAGAGCCGGCGCCTTGCAGTGTGAGGAGGCGAGAGAGGCCATTGCACCGACCCGGCATGTGACTGGCAAAGATCTCCGTGGCCGGCTCGGAGGGCCCGTGCTAGCTTCAGCTCAGGGGCTTGTGCTTGCACGCCCTATCCCAGCCTTTCATCCGCCAGGTCGCATACTCGGGGATGTGGGTGTCCATTGGGCTGCCCGCTGCAATCGCGCCTGGTATCGATAGAGGAGTCCTCGCATGTCACGAAGTGGAAATAGAAGTTGCGTTCTCGCTTCGATCGTTCTTGCGACTACGGCGTTTCCAGCCCAAGCCCAGAACCTTGCCTGGCTTCGACAGTTTGGGACAGTTCTTTCGGAAAGCGCGTTCGCCGCGGCGCCAGACGGTTCGGGCGGAATGTATTTTGGCGGCGACACCTCGGGCAGCCTCGGCGGTCAGCGTGTTGGCAGCCAGGACGTGGTGTTCGGGCGTTATGACGGCGATGGCAACCAGCTCTGGATCCGGCAGCTCGGTACGAAGTTCAACGACTCTGCGTATGCCGCCGCGTCGGACGGCTCGGGCGGACTGTACCTGGGCGGCTCCACCTCAGGCAGTTTCGGCGGCGCGCGGGTCGGCGGGAACGATGCTTGGTTCGCGCGCTTTGATGGCGCAGGCAACCAGCTTTGGAGCCAGCAGATCGGGACGATCGGCTATGACTCCGCCAACGCCGCCGCATCTGACAGTTCGGGAGGCTTGTACGTTTGCGGCCATACCTGC
Source organism: Planctomycetota bacterium (assembly GCA_021730845.1). Lineage (GTDB taxonomy): Bacteria > Planctomycetota > UBA1135 > UBA1135 > JAKFYL01. The sequence goes on from JAKFYL010000082.1 coordinate 2,025, forward strand.
TGCAGTCTCGGCGGCATGACGGCCGGCTTCATTGACGCCTGGCTCGCGCATTATGATGGCGCAGGCAACGCGCTCTGGATTCGACAGCTCGGAACAAGCGGATTCGACGTGGCAACAAGCGTCGCATCGGATGCCTCGGGCGGCGTGTTCGTCAGCGGTTACACCAATGCCAGCCTCGGCGGGCAGAACGCGGGCCTCGATGACGCTTGGTTTGCTCACTATGATGGCGCAGGAAACCAACTTTGGATTCGACAGCTCGGAACGAGCGAATACGACCTGACCAAGGGTGTCGTATCGGACGCCTCGGGCGGCGTGTACGTCGCCGGCCAAACCAATGGCACCCTCGGCGGCCAGAGCGTGGGCGGCTTCGACGCTTGGCTCGCGCACTACGATGGCGCAGGAAACCAGGTCTGGATTCGACAGTTCGGGACCAGCAGTTGGGAGTACGTTTACGCCGTCGCGCGGGACATCTTGGGCGGTGTGTACGTGACGGGCACAACGTTCGGCAATTTCGGCGGTCCAAACGCCGGCAAGGAGGACGCCTGGGTCGCGCGATACGACGGCGTCGGCAACTATGCCTGGGTCCGGCAAATCGGGACGAATGCGGACGATCTTGCCTTGTCCGCTGCGCCGACAAGCTCAGGCGGCGTGTTCATTGTCGGTCGGACCAGTGGCCCCCTCGGCGGCCGGACTGCGGGCTCCACCGACGTCTGGCTCGCTCGCTTCGACGACGACGGGTGTTCGCCGCCGGCGACCTATTGCACGGCCCAGGTCAGCTCGAGTGGTTGTGTGCCATCGATGTCGTCTTTGGGAGTGCCGAGCCTGAATGCTCCAGGCTTATTCCACGTCATCGGCTCGAAACTGGAAGCCAGCCAGGATGGCATCATGTTCTTCGGCACCTCGGGCCCGAACAACCTGCCATTTGGCGGCGGAATCCTGTGTGCGAAGGCCCCGCTGTACCGCCTGAAAGTAAAGAGCACAAGCGGAGGCGCGGCCTGTACAGGCATGCTGCGCTACACACTCTCGGAGCTGCTAGCTCAGCCGCAGGGCGGACTGCTCTTGGTGGCCTATCAACTGGTCCATATCCAGACATGGTTCCGCGATCCGATCCACCAGTCGACAGCGGGACTGTCGAACGGCCTGCAATTTACAATTTGTCCGTGACTTGGCAGCAGGTGTAATCGCCTGTCGAGCGCGCAGTGACCTATCCCGATTCCGCGCAGCACGCGTACGTCGAGGAGAGCACCTAACAAAGTTCCGCGACCTCTCAGCCGCGTGCACGATTGCCGCGACCGGCAGACCGTCGTAGTGTTAGCCTTTCGACCAGTGCACGAGCGAGTTGGCGGCTTGGGGCGCCCGTGGTGGCCTCCGGCCACTGATATCTGCTTGACTGCCCAGTCCCAACACGCCCGTCTGACGGCCGTACGAAATACGAGAAAGCATGCAAGGGGATCAAGACGGTTGTAGCGTTTGACTGCAATGGGCCGTCTTCTGAAGTAGAGTTGCGCGCACGAGTATCTAAGGAAAGGCTGCACATGCCCAAACAACGGCGCACAGCACCCATCTCGGTCCACGCGCTCACGCCCGATCGCTGGAGCGATTTCAAGACTCTGTTCGGCTCGAATGGCGCTTGCGGCGGTTGTTGGTGCATGACCAATCGCGTCCCGCGCGCGCAGTACGTCCGCCAGCAAGGTGCCGCCAACCGGCGCGCCATGAAGGTCTTGGTCGACTCGGGGCGTGTACAGGGCTTGCTCGCCTACGCCGGAAGTGAGTGCGTCGGCTGGGTATCGGTCGAGCCGCGCGCGAGCTTTCCGCCGCTCCTACGCTCGCGCGTCGCCAAACCCATCGATGCTGTCGACGCTTGGTGCGTTTCCTGCCTCTTCGTGCACAAGGACTGGCGCGAGCGCGGTGTCTCGGTGGCTTTGTTGCGCGCCGCGATTCAGCATGCGCGACGACATGGCGCCAGGGCGCTGGACGCCTTCCCTGTCGCGCCCAAGACAGGTCAACGGCTGGTGCCCGTTTTCGCTTGGACTGGCATCGCGCCAGCGTTCGTCAAGGCCGGTTTCCGGGAACTCGCGCGCCGCACGCCCACGCGCCCGTACATGCGCGCTTCGCTCAAGCCGGCCAATCGCCGCCGAACGTGATCCCGCCTTCCTAGGAGCTAGTGATGCGCCTCTTGCTCGTCGCCATGGGAGTCTGCCTGCTCGCACTGCTCAGTTGGTTCCTGCTACTTGGCGGCGATATGGAGCCGCAGGCTCCACAGTTCACGCTGGAATCGCAGTCCGCAGCGGTCGCACTAGAACCCGGCGACCTTGCCAGCGCCCCTACCGAGCTAGCAGCTTCGGCCAGTCGTCAAGCCGCCGCCGCTGTCGAGCCAAAGGCCACCAGGCCGGCGCAACCTTCCCCGACCGAACTGTGGGGGCGCGTCATCGACGCACAGAGCAAAGCCCCAGTCGCCAATGCCGACATCGAGCTGCTGCATTGTGAAGCGGACGAGTTCTGGAACCTCGATCTGCAGTACGGCAAGCGAGTCACCACACTTGGGCGCACTCAGAGTGACGCGGACGGGCGATTCCTTTTCGATGTGGTGCGACGCGCCCACCCGCATCGACTGCGTGTTCAGGCCGCTGGTTACGCCACGGTGACCGTACCGGACAACATGGGGGGCAACGACGTAACGATCGAACTGAGTTCCGGTGCCAGCGTGACCGGCATCGTCAAGTGCGACGAACGCCTGCTTGCTGACATCGACGTACGCATCGTCGTGAAGGGGTCTGCCATCGAACTTGCCCAGACGCGCACGGATGCGGACGGTGTTTTTCGCTGCCAAGGACTGCCCCCGGCAAGAGCGATATTGCAGGTCAGTTCACCGGAGTTCGAGGAGGTGTGGAAGCAACTCGACATCGAGGCGGGCCTGGTGCACCAGATCACGATCGAAATGAAGGCCGGCAAGGCGCTGCGCGGGCGCGTGGTCGAAGCGACAACTGGTAGGCCGATCGCCGGCGCCGAGGTTGCGACGTCGTGGACGTTCAAGCGGGCAGTGAGCACCGATACCATGGGACGCTTCCTACTCAAGGGCCTAAGAGACTCCGATTACCTGATGTGCCACGTGCGTGCGCCAGGCTATGCATCGGTGAGGCAGAGCGTCAGTGGAAAACTCGACGAAGAGTGCGAGATTCGCCTCGTGCAGGGCGGCGCAGTCGCCGGTCGTGTCGTCGACGAAAGCGGCAAGCCCGTGCCTTCGGCCTACGTAGCCGTGGCCGCCGACTTTGCGGAGCAGCCCGGCATACAAGGCTGTGACTGGATCCCTGCGTCTATGGACAACGACGGACGCTTCCAAGTGGTAAGTCTGCTTGTCGACCAGCACTACTGGCTGCTGGCGCGCGCCGCCGGTTTCGGGACGCGCGTGTATGCACTGCCTCACATTGTCGGCAGCGGCGAGCGATTGGATCTTGGTGATGTGGTCTTGCGCGCTGCGGGTGGTATCGAAGGTCGCGTGGTCGATGAAAATGGCACAACGATCCCGAGGGCCTCGGTCTCGCTCAGCGGGTGCAATGACGATTCCAAGTCATGGTTGGCTAGCGGCGAACCAACACGCGTATTCCAGTTCGAAATGCGCCATAGCTCGACCGATGCGCTGGGGGTGTTTCGGTTCGCGGGTCTTGCTGCGGGCCAATATTCGCTGCGCGCCGAGGCATCCTGGGGGAGCGAGGTGACACAGATAGTCGGTGTCGCGGATGGTGCGCAGCAGGAAGGCATCTTGCTGACCATCCCACGCGGCAAGGCGATCAGCGGAACCGTGGAGTTGCCCAGCGGGGAGCCACTCGGGCAACTGGCCGCGGAAACGTGGCTTCAACTGATCGACGACCGCGGCGGCTATCGCACCTGCCAGATTGCGGCGGACGGTGCATTTCGCGTCGAAGGCCTAAGCGACCAGGCCTACACCCTGAGCATGCCGCATCCGCCGGAGGGTTTCCAGCTTGTGTCGATGAAGGAGATCATGCCTGGCGGGCCACCGCTACGACTGGTGCTCGAGCATGCCTCCTTCGTCGCCGGACGCGTCATCGACCAAGACGGCAAACCGCTGCGGGCTCAAGTGTACGTATATAGCTTGGAAATCGGTGGCGTGCCGCTTGACGAAACAGATGACCAGGGTCAGTTCCGCATCGAGGTGCCTGCCGCCTTTCGAGGCACCGTGGTTGCGCGAGCGCCTGATGACGCGAGCTACAAGGGGCAAGTCACGGATGTCCGCGCCGGTCAGAGTGACTTGGTCATCACGCTAGCAAAGCAATAGCGAGGCGTAAGACATCCAAGTCCACGACCTTGGGGCCTACACCTGCGCGGGCCAGGGGGCAATTGGCGCCGGCAGGCGCCGGGTAACCAAGTCGTTCGCATGAACATTCTCAAGTGCGATGCCGCACGTGCGGCGCTCGGGGGCAAACTCCTAAATGTGGTTGACGGCGTACTGCGTGAGGCGAAAAGCCCAGCAGGATTGGTGGAACAAGGGCATAATCGCGGCATGAACACAAACTCTCTGTGCCCACTGGCCCTTGTGTTGTTCGCGGCAACGAGCCAGGCCCAATGGTCTTCGGATCCGACCGTGAACTTGCCCATTTCCTCGGCGCCTAGCGACCAAGTCCAGGCCAAGCTCGTGCGCGTGGGTAGCGGCGGCGGCGCGTACTCG
>JAKFYL010000126.1 GCA_021730845.1 Planctomycetota bacterium
TCATCGCTAGCGGTGAGCTTTTGCCGCTGGGTCCAAACGCCGTTCGCGCGGCGGAAGACATAGACGGCACCATGGTCCTGGTTGAAGCCGAAGTCGTTGTCCTCGCCCATGGCGCCGACAACGATCGTGTCTCCTTCCACGTCGACGGAACTGCCGAAGAGAGATCCATACTCGGCGTCCTGCGGATAGAGCTTGGATGTCTGCACCCAGATCGCACCTTGCAGCTCGAACACGTAGGCCGCACCGGCGTTTGCGGCTTTGGTGTTGTCGTACTGCGCGCCCAGAACGATGGTCGTTTCGTTCATTGCCGCGCAGTAGCCGAGCGCCGTGGCCCCAAACGTCGCGTTGTCGCTCGCGACGAGCTTTTGCGTGAAGGACCATGTACTGTCGTTGCGACGAAAGACGTAGGCCGCGCCCTTATTCGCGAACCCATTAACATCCTCCGCTGGCGCCGTCACCACCATCCAATCGGCGCAGCTGGAAATCGCTTGGCCAAACCCGTCTCCAAACTGTGGCAGCGGCGACTTCAACTTCTGCGAAAACGTGAAGTTTCCTTGGGTATACGCGAACACGTAAACCGCGCCAGTAATCACCTGAACATCTTCGTATGTAGCCGCGACGAAAGCCCAACCCGGTGTCAATGCGACGTCGCTTCCAAATTGAAGCTGCGCTTTGTTTTCGGGCGCAGTCAACTTCTGATTCATGACCTGGGCCGTGCCCGCTTGCGCAAGCACGGCACCAATCAAGGCCATCGCCGCAACTGTCGACGATTCGCGGACAACTCCGCAACACCTGCACATAGACTTGGAGCTAGTGGGCATCATTGCACCCTCACGATGCTCTGCTGCGTTTGACTGGCGCGGAAGCACCCAAGGTATCCGGCTGCCCCGGATCCGCTGGGCACGAACGACATTCCAACCACGTGCGCATCGGTTGTACTTTTGACGTTGGTCCAAGTGCCTGAAGTCGAGCGTTTCCACAGCCTCCCGCAAGCCCCTCCGACCCAGACTTCGTTCGTGCTCGGTGCAATCTCGACTTCGGTCAGTACGGCCTCACCGTCGTAGCCCTTGCCGGTCAAGCAACGCGCAAAGCCCCCAGTTGGTCCAGCGACTTCGGTGAATGCTCCAAACGAACCACCTGACGCTGTGGCTGTCAGCACAATTCCCTCCGGTTCGCCATTGACCAGCTTTTCGCCGACAGCCCAGGCGACGGTCCCAGCGATCTCAATGTCCCATAGACCTGAGATGGTCACGCCCGAAGGCAGGACCAGTTGAGTCCAGGTCCATCCAGCACCCGTGTCTTGGTACTGGTAGATCGCGCCAACTGGGCCGCTGCGGATACCTGCGAATAGTCCGGTACTCGTGTTGAGGAACGCGACGCCCTGCAAATCAAAGTCGGCCAACGTGCTCGTGCCTTCAGGCAAGACGTGCAGCCAATTCGCACCTGCGTCCGTGGATTTCAGTATCGTGCCCTGCTGGCCGACGGCCCAGTACTCGGATCCGGTCACCCAGGTAAGTTCGTTGAGCGCCTTGCCGTCAAAGAAGCTTGGGTGGCCGATGATTTGGCCATCGTTCCAATCCGAGAAACCCCCATCCTGCGTGTACCGAATCTTTGGCAGTCTCGATGAGATCCCAGGCACCCGCGCGGGATCACCGACGGCCACGCCGAGCAGGCCTCCCGGCGCGAATGCGACTGCGCGAAAATTTCCCGCGTCGGGCGTGGCCGTGGGAGTCTGTTCCGTCCATTGGGTTCCGCCAAAGGTCGTCTTTGCGATTCGGAAGAACTGGCCGACATGCCATCCCACCAGCTCAGTCTCGAAGTGCACATCGTTGATCCGGTTCGGCTCACCGAACAGCGAATCGGTCCACGATTGGCCGCCATCGACGGACTTGCGCATGTGGCCGCCCTCGCCGCTGATCCAGCCGACCTTTTGCCCGGTCGACGCTTGCTTGACCGCCTCGGCGCCAATCAGCGGGAAAACGACCGATCCAGGCACCGTCGGAACACCCTCGGCAAAGCTCGAGCGGTCTTCCCAGATTCCCGTCGCTGGGTTGCGCACGACATGCTGGCCGTTGTAGCCCGCCGCGATCGCCGAGTTGTCTTCATCGAAGATTCCCACGCCGTACAGCGTGCGGAAGTACGACAAGCGGTGCGGCTCCACGTTGTAGAGCGGGCTTTGCGTGCAGGTCAAACACGTGGGTACCCCGGGACAGGTCTTGCACTCGTGGTACTCCTTGACCCAAGTGACTCCGTCGTCCGTCGAGCCGAATATCATGCCTGTCACGGTCCCAAATCCTCCTACGATCAGCGCCAGTTTGGAGGTTGGGTTGTGGCTGATTTGCACGTCCCAGGCTTCGAACCACGGACCGTGAGTGAGCGGCGTGCAGATTTGGCATTCGTCGCCCTTGAGCGAGCTGCCTGCTGAGCCGCAAGCAGGGGAACCTTGGCAGTGCTCGGCTACGATATCCCACTCCAGCCGCCAATCGGCCAGGTGGGGATCCTGCGAACTCGAACAGGGAGCCGTGCTGACAGCTCGAAACGCAATCCCCGGCTGACCAACGATCAAACCCATTCGGGAGCAATCCGGGCCGGTGACGATGTCGATCGCGTACAGTTCCACAATGGGAGAGCTGAGCGGATACTCGGCTCCGCTCGCGGTGTGAGGAGTCAGCGTGGTCCAAACTGTGCCGCCGTCATCGGTGTGCCAGATGGAATGTACGCCGACCAGCCAGCCCTCGTTCGCGTCCACGAAGTGAATGTCGTATAGCTCTTCCCAGGGATCCTGGGCATTGTTTCCCTGGCCCGGCGCTTGATTGGGGAAGCGGTGATCCGCGAATTGGTTCAAGGCTAGTTTGGTCCAGTTGAGGCCGCCATCGCTGGTCGTGAGGATCCATCCGCCCTGACCGACAGCCCAGCCCTTCGTTTCGTCGAGGAAGAAGACCCGATGCAGCGTGTCTTGCACGTCGCTGGGGGTGTTCGCAAAGCCCCAGGAATTGGTTACCGGGTCGAAGCGGCGAATACGCCCGCCATCCTCGGCTGTCCAAGCTTTGACTCCCTGCGGCGTGTCCATGGCGAAGGTGTCGTACAGCAATCCGCCCCATTTGTGATTGCCCGACTGTGCCAGTGCGCTAGGCGATGCGAAGGCGCAACCTAGGGTCGCCAGGAGCGCAACGAGAGTGCGCGAGAGTGCGCGAGAGTGCGCGAGAGTGCGCGAGAGTGCGCGAGTCATACGAATCTCCTTCGGGAAAAGTTGGTTCGAGTTTTGATTCGTCGGCCGGCGTTTCTTTGGCAGCAAGCGGGCGGCCAACCGGGTCGACTCCCTGAGACTACTCCGGCTCGTCAGAATTCGATACCCGCTCGCACCTTTTCCCAGGCGCCTTGGGACGCCTGGGCCACGCCCAGCTAGGCCCAAAGCCGTTCCCAAGTGCTCCGAGAAGACCAAGCAGCGCGGACGCCGGTAGTTCGGGCATTGGCAATGGAAGGCGTGGGGTTGATGCGGGCGAGTCGGGATGCTGCCTGCAGCAGAAAAGGAGTTCAAAATCTCAGCTTTGAGCAATCCGGCCTGCCTTACGCAGGGCATTGCCGTGCAAAGGGCGTCCCGACTTCTGTCGCAAGGCGCGCGCCAGTTGATTCGAACGGAAATCTGGACGAGCGCATGGCCCGCGGGTCTAAGGCTTGCCCAGCGCCTTGCGCATCATGGCCTCGAAGCGCTCCTTGCTGCCGGCGCCATCTTCGCGATCGACCAATTTGCCGTTCTTGTCGAAAGCCAGCGTGACGGGGATTGCGCCCGGCAAGTCGAAGCGTGCGCTGACGGGGTCCACATCCGCTTCCGCGTACAGCAAGACCGGCAGACCCCAGTTGCGCTTGCCCAGCCAGGTGCGTAAATCCGCTTGCACTTGGCTTGGGCCGGCTTCCGCCAGTTGCATGTCGAAGCTCACCAAGAGCCCCGCGCCGCCATCCTTTTCGTACTTGCGCACGACCTGCACGAGGTCGGGCATCTCTTCCACGCAAGACAGTCACCACATGGCCCAAAAATTGAGGAGCACCGCCTTGCCGCGCTGCGCTTTCAGCGCTGCGTCGATGCCGGCCACATCCGCCAACTCGACCGTGGAAACTGTCGTCGCGCCCGCTGTGGATCCAAGGTCGCTGGCGCGCTTGCTGCAAGCAGCAAGCGCCAGAGGCAAGGAAACCAGCAAGGCGCGACGATTCATGACTGGATACTAACGTTTCGCGATCTCCGCACGGGAGATCACTTCTTCTTGATGCTTCACCCGTAGGGCTTGGTTTCAGCCACGGCTACGGGTTTGCCTTCGAGCAACTGGTCCGCTGCGTCGCGCACGTAGGTCTTTTCCGGTGCGCTGGGGCCGCCGTCGAGGGCGCCCACATAGGCGATCTTGCCCTGCTTGTCCAAGACATAGCAATGCGGCGTTGATTTCGCGCCGAGCAAATCGCTCACCACGTTTCCGTGGTCGATCAAGAGTTGGTGCGTGTGGCCAATCTCCTTGATCTTCTTGCGCAAGTTCGGGTACAGCTTGGAATAGTCGGCGTCGCGCTCGGGCTTGGGACCCAGTTCGTTTTGGTTGGAGTTGATGGCGACTAGGACGACGTCCTTCTTGGCGTAGTACTCCTCCATGGCCTTCATGACTGGGTCCGCGTGCTTCTCGGCTGGGCAGAGATCGGACCAGAAGTGGATCACGACCACCTTGCCGCGGTAGTCCTTGAACGAGCGAAGCTTGCCGTCCATGTCGGGCAAGGAAAGGGTCTCCGGAACGGTCGCGCCCAGCTTGAGCGCTTCGACCTTGGCCTTTTCCTTTTCTTGGACGGGCGGCTTCTCGTCCAGGTTCCAAGACAGAGCCGTGCACGGCAGCGCCAGTGCGCTACCCAGGGCCAATCCGGCCAACCATTTGCGTTGCATGTAGTTTCCTCTCGAAGTAATGAGTGTCTGGGAGAGCGCCAGAAGCGGGGCTGCGGGTTGCAGCGCGAGTAGGTCCGCTCCTTAGAATAGGCGAAGAGCTTCTCCCTCGAAGCTAGTGTATAGGCTCCGCGCCCGAAGGTTCGAACTAGGAACTTCGACCTACCTCGCCGGGTGCCTGAAGCGGGACCCTGGGCGTGACGGTTTCGTTGGATCGAAGGCTTATTTGCACAGGCCAAACATCCGCGGCCGGGGCTTTTCTAGAACTTGAAGCGCAGTTGCAAGGCCGCGAGCCAGGCCGCGTCGGCGTCGTCGAAGGCGTCACCCGGTTCGAAATACCCAGCTACCAACTCTAGGTCCAGGTAGGCGAGCTGGCCATTGCCGTACACCAAGTCCAGTTCCCAACCCAGGTCGTCGTCTACGCCGTTGGGATCCATGTCCAGGTCGGAGTCGACCAATTCGTCGAAAGCCTCGACCTGGGTGTACTTGTGCGCGATCAAGTCCAAGGATTGCCGCCCGGCAAAGCGTCCTCCTAGGCCCAAGGTGAGGATCGACAGGTTGGCCAGTTCCGGGCGCATCAACTCGCCGTAGTACCGGTAGGAGGAGAGCCCTGAAAACTTGTCGTTGTTGTCGTGGAATCCGGTTTGACGAAAGGTCTCGTTGGTTCCGTTGCTGGGATCGTCGTCGCCCGAGCCAAAGGCGTAGCCTAGCGTGAACGCCGGAGCCTCGTCGGAAGGCGCCCATGTCGCGCCCACGTCGAAGGCGTGCCCTTTCAGATCCTGGCCGCCGGTGTCGCCGCGCAGGGCCGCCACCTCGAGCCAGACCTCGGAATCGGGCAACCATTCGCCGAGCACGCGCCCACCGACGTGCGTGAAGTTGTCGGAGCCGTCTCGACGGTCGATCACGTAGGCCGCCAGATGGCGCTTGCGCGAGTTGTTCGAAACATACGCCATCGTATTGAACAGGTCTTCGTCCACGTCCGAGCCGTCGTGCAAGATCGTGCTCACGGACAACTCCACGCGGTAGGTCGGCCGCGAAAGGATGCCGCGAATCGCATCCAAGTTCGCGTCGTAGAGCCACTCCCGCGGCTCGTCGAAGTCCTGGCGTCCCACTTGCAGGTCCCAGCCGGACTGCTGCACGTTTTTCCAGTAGCCGTAAGCCTCGTTGAGCGCCCCGTCGTCGGTCTTGGAAAACCCGTCATCGGCTTCGTCGCGCCATAGGAAGGAGTGGCGTGCGCCCAGCAGGGCGTAAAAATCCTCGCTGGGCGTCCAGACCAGCTCGGTGCGCAACGAAGCCGTGGTGTCATCGCGGTCGTTCGCACTGTCTTTGTCCAGGTCGTACTCATCCTCGTGGATCTGCCGGAACTCGACTTGAGCGCCCAGCCGCAGGTCGGGTGCGAGTTCGATGTTCCCCGGCAAGTCGTCATCGTCGTCGCGCGCGGCTGTGCTGGGGTTCTTCAGGCGTTCGGGCGCCAGTGCGAGCTGATCCACGGGCAATTCGCGCTCCAACTCGGAATCGGCAGCCACCAGGACTTGGTAGCCCATGATCGTCAACTCGATTTGGTCGCCGCGCGTTTGCAGGCGGTCGATGCGGCCCTCGAGGCTGGATCGCCCGGCTCCGCGCGAAGATACCTCGCGCGCGGAGAACTTCTTGGCGTCGTGGAAGCGACCGGTCACCTTGACCATGGCGCCCTCCACTTTCGACGGCGCAAGGTCTTTCCATTCTGTCTTCGAGGAATGGTGCA
>JAKFYL010000456.1 GCA_021730845.1 Planctomycetota bacterium
AGACAGCGAATTGCCGGTGAGCTTTTCGGCCGCCCCGCGCGCAATCGAGCGCGTCTTAAGCGAGCTGGAGCGCGAGCCCACGACGCTGCTAGGTCTTGGAATGCAGCGCAAGCCCTGGTTTCGTTTGGAGCGCCTGGCGCACGGCCAATTCAACACCCAGCGCTTCGACAACGACGGCCTCACCCCATCCCGCGAGCCATTCGACCTAGGGCCGACGTTGGAGACGACCCTGGATGTGGCCTGGCTGGCAACAGTGCTGCGCACAGCCGGCGCCAAGGACGTGCGCATCTCCGAAGACGCGGGTGGCTACGTGTGCGAGCGCGTGTACTACGAACTCCTGCGCGCGTCGCAGCGTTTGTCGGTGCCGGCGCTGTTCCTGCACGTTCCGCCCATCGCGGCCATGACCGTGGCGGCGCAGCTTCCGATCGTGAGCGCGCTCGTGAGCGCGCTGGGTAAGCCGTAGCCAGGACAGTCCTGCGGCCGGCTCAGTTGCCGCGGCGGACGTCGGTGAAACCGCGCTGCGTCAGCCAAGGCAGCAATCGAGCGCACTGATCGCCTTGCACGTGCAGGTCCATGCCTTGGACGCGCGCGCCGACGCCGAGTGCCCGGGCGATCTCACGCGCGATTTCCGGAAGTTTCGCATGCCGCAAGGCCGGGCCCTCGACCACGGTCACCGTCTTGCCGGCATGTCCCGCGCGCTCGAAGCGCACGGTCAGACGCTCGGCTGCATGCGGCGCTCCAGGGATCTTTTTCGGCTCGGGCGTGGAAGGCTCAGGCCCCGGCTTCAGCGGTCCGAGCTGCGCCTTGAGGGCTTCGAAAGGCTTCGAGGGGCGCATGGGGACAGCTTGATGTGCCGCGCGGACCGCGGGAATCGACCTTCGTTTCCGCGGTCCGCAGGCCATTCGTCGGCGTCTAGGGCACGACCATGTACTGCAATGCGTTGGTCAGGCCCGTGCCCGTGAGCGCTGGCGGATCGCGGAACCAACCCTGTTGGTTCACTTGCTGGCCGAGCACGACCAGCGCTCCACCGGACGGTTGGGCCAGCACTTCTGCCAATGTGTAGGTCATCACGCCGCTGCAGGACGCCACGCCTCCAGAGTTCTTGGGTACCAAGCGATGAAGTGGCGGGTTCACACACAGTGTGCCGTCGTCGAACAAGAAGTCCGCCGGACCCGTGGTGCCAAAGAACTGCAAACCAAAACGGTTGGCCTCCAGCTGACTGCTGGTGACCGCGAAGCTCGCAGGACTAGAAAGGCTCGCGCGACCGACACCCGTGATCAAGGGCTGGCACCCGGACGTCGATAGTTTCGCTGTGCAGTAGATGACGGGTGCGCAGCCGGGCGTTTGTCCCCACTGCGCAAGGTTGGATTCGAGCGCAGGCGAATCCAAGAAATTGCCGCCCACGAACAGCGCGGCCTGCGTGCCCGTGCTTTGCGAGGACATGGCGTACACGATTCCAGCCACGCCCGGGCCCATGGGACTCCACGTGGAACCGTCGAATGCGGCTACATTGGCCGCGGGCAGGCTCCCCGCGGTCTGAAACGCTCCGCCAACGTACAGCCGAGAAACGCCTGCGCTCGTGTGTGGCTCGAGTGCAAGCACGCCAGCGGGAACGCTAGCGCCGACTCCAGATCCCAGCGGGCTCCACTGTCCGCCAGTCCACTTTGCAATGCGTTGTGCCGCCACGCCGCCAGCGACGGCAAACGATCCGCCCGCGAACAGGGCCGGTCCGCTGCCATCATCCCAGACAGCTAGCGCGTGCACGGCCGAATTCGTACCTCCTTGCAGGGCAGACCACTGACCAAATTGCCACTTCGCGATGTTGTTCGAAACCACGCCGCCCATGGCGAAGAATTGCCCTCCGGCGTACAGAGCCGGCCCCGAACCGTCATTGAAAGACTCCAGGCAGAATCCCCTCTCAATCTGTGGCACGAATCCGCCGATCGCGCTCCAAGCACTGCCCGACCATTTGGCGATGCCATTCGCGGTTAGGCCGCCATCGACCGAAGAAAAATCTCCGACGATGTACAACGCCGCTCCCTGGCCGTCGTCATGCACCGCCATATCGTTGACGATGGGAAGATAGCCGTCGACGCCTCCTGCAAGCGGACTCCACTGCGCGCCATCCCACTTGGCGATGCGCTTGGCTGGCGCGCCGCCAGCGGTAACAAAGGACCCTCCAGCGTAGAGCGCAGGTCCCGTGCCGTCATCGAAGACTTCGAGTGTGACTACGGAATTGCCCAAGCCGGCACCTAGAGTCGACCACTGCTGGCCGTCCCATTTCGCAATTCCCGACGCAGCGACGTTGGCGATGCTAGTGAACGACCCGGCCACGAACATGGCCGGGCCTGAGCCATCATCGAATTCCGTCACGGCGTACACAGGTCCGTTGGCTCCGGCACCTCCCGCGAACATGGGTAGCCAAGTATCAGGGCAACTGCCGGAAGGAGTTTGAGCAGCGACCCTGGAAAGGCACAGCAGCGCAGCGATTCCTAGCCGCAGGGGAGCTGTCCGGTGAAAAGGCTTGGGACGTGCACGTGCTGTTGTCATGCTGCGATCTCGGTGATGGGGGCCTGACCGCGCCCAGGTCCATTCTAGCCTGCTGCAAAGGTCTCGTGATGTTTCCGGTGATTCGCCTTTTGGGGCAGCCAGCGAGTTGCAACGGAGCCCTGAAAGCCCGGTCGTGGTGGCTGGTGCGGCTTTCACCACGGACTTGTAGGACTCCTGGCCTGGACGCAAGCGCCGCAGGGCCTGGACATCGATTCGGTCTTGTTCGCGGTGACTCTTGGACTTGAACCGGATCAACCCTTCGGCATCGACATGGGGGATTTCCGTTTTGCCATCTCCGGCCAGATAGACCGCGCGGTAGGGCAGTAGGTCGGCATAGCGAAGCCCTCCCAAGCGAGTAAACAAGTCGATGGGGAAGTCCTCGATGAGGCGTACCGCCCCCTCTTCATCGGTGAAGTCTGCTACGGCTAGCTCGCGAGCGTAGCCTTCCCCGTGACGCGCGAGCGCGGAAAGCAGCCGTTCGACGTTTTCGCGTTCGGCGTCGATCAACAGGTCCAACGCTTCGGTCGTACGCACGTAACCATTGATGACGCAGGCCACGCCGCCGACGACCAAGAACCGAACCTCAGCTCGCGCGAGGTCGACCAACAGTCTTTCGAACTGGCCAGGATCCAACTTTGATCGGGTTTGAGCGCGGCTTCATCCGCCGCTGGATGGATTGCACGAATTGGTTGAGGCGCTCGAGGCGCTGCAATGGCGAGCGGTTCGCCCGACGGCCGACCATTTTTCGGGGCTCCAAGTCCACCAGGGCTATCCTAACCTGGCCAGCGCCCGAGAACAGGCTCGCGCGCCCATGGGGCCACTTCGCTTGGGGGCAGGCTACCCGAGGAAGATTTGCGGGCGGCCAGCTGGATCCGAGGGACTGGTCGCGATCCAGGCGCGATAATCGCGCACGAAATTCAGCACGTCTAGGCCCATGAAGTGGGGCTTGCCCGAGCGCGTCAATTGCTCGAGTCGTCCGGTTCCAAGTTGCGCCAAACGCGCGACGCCGGCGGGCTGCGCCATGGGAATCTTGAGCGCTGCCGCAGCGCATTGGATCAGCCCCTGCAGAAATTCCGCAACCTGCGGGTCGCGCTTGGAGGGGTGCCAGATCTCTTCCCAGGCTTCGTGGGCTTCCCACAAGTAGCCGTGGTTGTACAGGTCGCAGCCGTACAAGTACGAGCGGTTTTCCGCCCAACGCTCCGGTGGCAGATAGGCCGGCGCGTCGTCGCCATGCGGCCTGGTGGCGGGATCCCCGCGCCAGGAATGGCCTTTGGGGTCCTGCGTGGGATGGGGATCGCGCCCGGGCAAGTAGGCGTATGACGGGAAAGCTTGCCCAGGCGCGTAGCGCGGTGCGCGGTTCAATTCTTGGCGAATTCCATCTTCATGCTGAACCCGCCGGCCATGACCACGATGTTCTCCATGTCCATGTTCTGGCCGCCGGCCGCGATCTGGATCGAAGATTCGTTGTTGATCTTCATTTTGCCTTCCATGTTCAGCGACGCCGGGATTCCGTCGGCCAGATTCCACAACAAATCGCCTTCGCACGTGATTTCGAGCAGCAAGTCGACGTGATCGACGGTTGCTTGGGCGCCGCCAGGGAGTTCGCCCATTTGCCCTTTGGCGGACTCGGTGGCATCGGTCTTGACCTTGGCGTCGATGACCACATGGATCACGCCGTGGCCGTCGCGCAGCCCTTTGTACGTGGCTTTGCAAGTGCCTTCCCAGTCGCCACGGAACATCTGGTCGGAATTCTGTCCCGGCTGCATGCCCATGGAATTCTGTGATGCCTCGGGCGCAATCTTGAAATCGCCGCCGGGCATGAACAGCTCACGCAAGCGATCCATCGAAGGCGACCAAGTGTCGTCGACCGAGACTTCGGCACGCTCGGGCAGCAGGAAACGCAAGTCCATGTCCTCTTGCAGACCGTCCAGGTGTCCTTCCTCGCCGGCCTCGCCTTCGTAGGTCTTCTTGTAGGACTTGGCTTCCTCGTCCCAGGCGAAGACTACGGTCTTGCCTTCCAGGTCGCTCAGTCCCTCGAGGTTCGTTTCGGGTTCCATGCCGGGGACTCCCGTCATGCTCATCTGGATGTTCTGATCGAGCTGCTCGAACTTGCGCACGAGCTTGGCCGGCGCGCTCGGGCCCATCTCGGCGTAGGTGTCCGCGATCTTGTAGGAAGACTTGATATCCATCTCCATGGACATTTCAGGCATGGCCGGTGGCTCGGCGCCGTTGATCAAGACGGTCATGTCCTCCATTTCCAGGGTGTGCTCCGCGGTGATCGTGCGCGTCACCGAAAGTCCCTTGGCGGCGTGGAAGGAGACCTTGTCCGCGCTCGGGGCCAGGGCCAGCAGTCCTAGGAACAGCGGCGCAGCGGCGCCGGCAAATAGCATTCGTTTCATGGTCTTTCGAATCGGAAGGGGACTCGCGTCCGTGGGGCATGGAGCGGGAAAGGCTCTGCCAGAAGGAAATCGGGGGAGTGAGAATACGGCCTAGGGCCCGCGAGAGTCCAAGCCGGGGCCCAAGTCCAAAGAAGTTCATAGGTCCGCCCGGCCGGATGCCCCCAGGGCAAAAGCGGGAAAGCGTCCGGGGCCAACTGTTCAACCTGTGTCTGGTGGGCGCGCCCCCCCGGTCCACGTCCCCGGAAACCGGCCCTGGAAGGCCCATCGTCGACGCGCGCCCGCTTCTTGCGCATGCTCTTGGCGTTGGGGCCGGAACGACCTTCTAAGTCAGGTTGTCCGTTTCCCTTTCCGTGCCCGCCTCGCTCCAAGCGACTCGGCGGCGCGATCCATACGCTTCACCCCTCAAAAAGTGCCCATGCTGACTCCCTCCCCTCGAGTGCTGCTTGCCTGCGTTGCCCTGCTTTCCGCGACTGCCTGCCAGTCCGCCTACTACGCGACCATGGAGAAGTTCGGCGTTCACAAACGCGAGATCCTGGTCGATCGCGTGGAAGAAGCGCGCGACTCCCAAGCCGAAGCCAAGGAAGAATTCCAAGACGCCCTGACGGCCTTCAAGGCCGTTCAAAACTTCGACGGCGGCAAGCTCGAGACGGTCTACAACTCGCTCAACGACCACTACGAAACCTGCGAGGATCAAGTCGAAGAAGTCCGCACGCGCATCAAGAAGGTCGAGAGCGTTTCACAGGCCTTGTTCAAGGAATGGTCGACCGAGATCCAGGAGATCCAGAGCGCCGACTTGCGCAAGTCCAGCGAGAAGTCTCTCAAAGACACCGAGGTGCGCTACGAGGAATTGATTTCGTCCATGAAAAAGGCCGAGTCCAAGATGGAGCCGGTCCTGGCAGCCTTCAAGGACCGCGTGCTGTATCTCAAGCACAACTTGAACGCCCAAGCGATCGCTTCGCTAAAGGGCACGCTCACCGCGATCGAAGGCGACGTCTCCAAGCTGATCAAGGAAATGGAAGCCTCGATCGCAGAGGCCGACGCCTTCGTCAAGGACATGGAAAAGACAGCTTCCTGATCCGTTTCGTGCAAGTTGGCCCACAGGCCTCAAAAAGAAAACGCAGCGAGGCGGCCCTTTGGGTCGCCCCGCTGCGCGCTCGATCGGGCGCCGTCAGTTGCAGAAGGTAACCGCGAGCCCATCGGATAGTCCGACGGTCGACGCGGATTGCGGATCCCGGAACCACCACTGGTAGCGGCGCGTCGTTCCAACCAGATTGGGCTGCAAGTTGACTTGGTAGGACTGGAATCCATTGCCGTTCGCGCTGCCGATCGGACCGCGCTCTAGCGGCTGGGCCACGCACAAGATCCCGCCCAAGAACGGTGCGGCATTGGGATTGGCGCCCCAGAACACCAAACCGTTCTGGTTGGGCTCCGATTCGTTGAGGGTCACGGCGAAGTTGCCGCCCGACACGCTGGGGCTGCCGCTGTAACCCATCTTGGGAAGCTTGCCGTTGGAGGTGAGCTTGGAGGTGCAGTAGTTGTTGGGCAACCCACAGCCGGACGTGAGGAAACGCAATTCCACATCGTCGATGTTCCAGCCGCCGTAGGTCAGGCCGATGTCGGAATCCAAGCTGAACTCCACGACCACCGCTGAGTTGCCGTCGGCGTATTGTGACAAGTCGACTTCGGCGTCGACCCACGCGGTGTCC
>JAKFYL010000258.1 GCA_021730845.1 Planctomycetota bacterium
CGCCTATGATAAGGGGCTCGCGCCCGGCGCGAGCATCCCCCTCACAAGGCCGCCAAGGCGCGCTCCCGCAGTTGCACCGAACTACCCAACGATGAGTTCCACCTCCGAAAAGACCAGTTTGATCTTCAACTGAGCGGACCAGACCACACCGGGGAGCCCGAAACCGCCCGCAGGACCCACTACGGGGTTTTCAGGAGATACAGCTCGACGCTACGTCATCAGTCAGACACTGGATTGCAGCGTCATTGGCCTACCATTTCTTGAAATCTTTCTCTGTGACTTTTCCAAGGGGATGCCAAGTAGCCAAAACTCGACCGGTAAGCCCTGACAGGATCTTCACCACATGTCCTGCTGAATAGGTTGCTAACACATCTTCGACGCCATCTGAGTCAAAGTCCGCGTACGCCTCCACGCTAACCTGCGAATGCTGGGCCTCCATATCGCCGTGCGCTACGAACATGATCTTTTTTAGGTGATCGCCGAACCACGTAGCATGATAGCTGCCGTCGTTGCCCCATCCTCTCTCATGCATACCAACCACCACGTAAGGAATTTCTTCATTGCGACGATCGAACAGCGTGATAACGGACTCACCAAAACCGTCCAGCCTGTCCCCTGACCGATTCGATGATGGAGATATCGAGAGAAGCTTTCCATCAGCGCCCGACGATATTGCAACGAACGAGTTCCAGCCGCAATACACGAACTCGCAAATCTTATCTCCATCGATATCGGGGTGCCGCGCTAACGACACCCCGCAATTTTGAGGACTTTGGACGGTATCCACACGAATCGGCTCTACGACATAGAGCACGGAACAGTCCGCCCCAGAATAGACTACCACCCTACCTTCCATTCCCTCGTGCCCAAACAGGGGCTGACCAACAGCAAAGTCGCCGTACCCATCTTTGTTTACGTCACCTAAGCTCAACATGGAACTGACAAAGGCGTCGTTGGACTTCAGTTCTATGCTTCGTATGACTTCCATCTTCGAACTAGAGACTAGTTCGATCCAGCCCGAATTAAAGTTGCCGCAATACGAAGCGAGCGCCACATCGTCGGCGCCGTCGCCATCGACATCACCAACATCCGCAATACGATGATCCACGAAACCGGTGTGTTGCGACAGTTCGCGCCGCGCGAGAGGCCGACCTGTAATTGCCTCCAATTGCTTCAGTGCAGTGACCCTGCGACGCATTCCGAATTTGCTTTCGGGAGTTGATCCTTCGGTTACTGCAGTCACTGCGATCAATGTGTCGAAGCGATCCTCTTTGCTTTGAAGTGTGCACACTGACAAACCTGATCCTGACCTCAGTTCTGCGCCACATATCGCATACACAAGCGCCCCGGTTTTCATGGATCCGACAATGGCAATACCCGTGGTTTTCCCAGGGCCGCGAGCACGACCGTCGACGAATAGCACTTCAGGAAACGAGTCGCCGTCAAGGTCTTCAAGCCGTTTCGTGAAAGCCGAATGGCAAGCCGCCGAACACTCCACAGCTCCTTCGCTTTTGCCGCTTTCCAATCGGGCGTTGGATTGCTGGTAGGCCAGCGCCATGAGGGGAATGGATCCAATCATCGCAGTCATTGCTAGCGCGCTTAAGAGACTCACTTTCCGGCCTGTTAGATGTCGTGTTTGACTCATGAGTAGGTTGAGATATGACCGGAAGCTGTGGATGAGGACCTGAGGAGAATCGCGGCGTACCCTTGGTGTTGGAAATCACCCCGACATCCAAAAGCCCCCAACACGGGGGAAGGATACGCCACATGAGAAATGCTACGTCTTCCGTAGAGATCGAGCCAGTCGATAGTTCCAAGGACGTTTTGACCGAGCTCCTGCGGGTCGGCGCCCAGAAGATGTTGGCCGCCGCGCTCGAGGACGAGGTCGTCAGGTACCTGGCTCAGCACGGTGACAAGCGTGACGAGCAAGGGCACCGGCTCGTCGTCCGCAATGGGCACTGCCCAGAGCGCGAGGTGCAAACCGGGGTTGGCCCCGTCCCAGTGAGCCGGCCGCGGATCAACGACCGACGCTTGGACGAGCAGGGAAATCGGATAACCTTCACAAGCTCAATCCTGCCCCCGTACTTGCGTCGTACGAAGTCCATCGAGGAGCTGATCCCGTGGCTGTACCTGAAAGGGGTCTCCACGGGCGATTTCTCGGAAGCGCTGGCAGCGCTCCTGGGCAAGGACGCACGCGGCCTCTCGGCCACGACGATCGTGCGTCTCAAGCAGGTCTGGGAGGCGGATTTTTCGGGGTGGAACGAGCGCGACTTGTCGGACAAACGCTACGTGTACCTGTGGGTCGACGGCATCCACTTCAAGATTCGCCTCGAAGAGGAACGCCAATGCATCCTGGTGGTCATGGGCGCCACCGCCGACGGAAAAAAGGAATTGGTCGCGATGGAGGACGGCTACCGCGAGAACGAGCAGACCCGGCTGGGGCTCCTGCTCAAGCTCAAAGCTAAGGGCTTGGTCATCGATCCCGAGCTCGCCGTCGGCGACGGGGCGCTGGGCTTTTGGAAGGCTCTACCCAAGGTCTGGCCGCGCACGCGCACGCAGCGCTGCTGGTGCCACAAGACAGCCAACGTCTTGAACTACCTGCCCAAGGGCGAGCAGCCAAAGGCCAAGCAAGCGCTCCAAGCGATCTGGATGGCCGCTACGAGACACGACGCGGTCCAAGCCTTCGAGCTATTCACCAAGACCTACGAAGCCAAGTATCCCAAGGCCGCGGGCTGCCTGGTCAAGGACAAGGAAGAACTCCTGGCCTTCTACGACTTCCCCGCCGAGCACTGGAAGCATCTACGTACGACCAACCCCATCGAGTCCACCTTCGCAACCGTTCGCCTGCGGACCAAGCGCACCAAGGGCTCGGGCTCGCGCATCGCCTGCCTCTCGATGGTCTTCAAGCTCGCTCAGGCCGCCGAGCGCAAGTGGCGGAGACTCGATGGACACTTGCTCCTGGGAGACATCCTCCAGGGGATCAAATTCAAGGATGGCACCAAGGTCGCCGCGTGATCCTCAAGAATCCCAATCCACAACTCTTGACAATATCTCGAGTAGGTTTAGCATTTTACACTACAACGTTAGTAGCAACTCAAACTTACACTGGCATAAAGAGTGCAGCCTCCCCACGCGCTTGTCGCCGCCCACAACATTGCATCGACGGCATCGCAAGGGGCGGTAAGGCCGATTTCCACGCGACCAGCAGAATCTCCTTGGCCTGGCAAGTGCGAGTCCGTCGAGGCCCTTGCGCATGTCGATCGGCTCTCGCCCGACGAAGATGCGCACTGACGGCGAGGGCGGGAAGCTCAGCATGAGCCCAGCACGGAAAGCACGCGCCGGAGCGCCGCCTCATCGAAGTGGGCATCGAGCAAAAGCCGCTGGCCGCCCGGTAAGGCGAGCTCGAGCTTGCTGTGGGCCGTGTGCACACTATGCGGGGTCAAGCGCACCGCCACAAGGTCGGGCCGGGAGCTGCGCTGAACAGGATTCGCGCGAGCCGATTTCCGGCGGCGCGCGGAGAGTGCGTGGTAGAGCTTCCACGGCGGAATACCCTTGCTACGGGCGAAATCGGCACCGCGCTGCCGGCTCGCGTCGAACTCGGTCAGAAGTGCCTGGATGTCGATACGGGGTCCCTTGGGGTCGGATTGGTTCTGCATTCATGCAGCGTGCACCAATCCCAAGAACCCGGCCAGATGGCTGCACCGGACTCGTACACGTCTAGCGCGCGGACTTGTAGCTGTGAATGACGGTTTCACTTCCACCAAACCTGCCGGAAGCGCCCCTATTTTGCGTCCGCGAGCCTAATACACCCGTGAAAGCAAATGATCGGGTTGTTTGATGAACTCTCGTCGCGCGCATACAATTCGTAACCGCAAACGTTTGGCGTTTTTTTCGGCACAATGACAGAGCCGCCAATAATAGGTATTTGAACCGATCTCACCCCGTTTACAATTGTATCAGGGTGCGAGGTTGCACGCACCTTTGCCGTCCTGGGCATGTGAGTGTTATCCATTTTTTCACCCGGCAAATGAATTTCCAATTCCATAGCTGCAAATCCGCGGCTTGTCACAATTGTGGCGTTCACGCCTGACTTTCCACGTTTGGCTTGGACCATGGCTCTTTGCCTCGCCTTCGCGAACACGGCGAACCGCCATTAGGCGAAGTGTCTCACTGGTCTCGTGGGAGAGGGTGCGGCCGTCGATCTGCATGCTGTTGTATACCATCGCAACAGCGGCATGTGTAGCCTATACTACGGATTCATCAGTAACGCCTACAAATCACCTGCTCCATGCCATACGGTCCAGGGATGAGCCATAGTGCTCAAACACAACTTCACGGTCTCGATAGTCAAGCACAAGCCCTACCTCCGGAACATGTCTTGGGTTCAGGATGGTCACCTGGACCCCGCCACCTTCGTGCTCGCAATCCGAGCAAACGATCAGGACGATTTCACCGGCGGGGCCCATCCTTGTAGAAACAAAGGCACCATATCTAAAAATTGGGAATTCAGCGTGCCATCCGTGAAATCCCCTCGGTGCTCTGCCGTTGATGGGCCAAAACTCAACGACCCCACACTCGCAGCCCCCCATGAAGCCTTCAGGGTAGGAAAATACGAGCAATGGCAGCCTCTTCTTATTTCTATCGACGAGGCTAGCTACTCGCGATCCAAGAAGGGTCGGTGCACCGTGGGGTAGGCGCCTTCTTGCCATTGCGGATTCTTCCACACCGTCTCCAGAAAAGCGGCGCAGTTCGACCAGTTCGCGTCCATCACACACTTCAAAGTCCCCCCAGAAGTCACGCTCTCGAACAGTGCCGTCCGGCAGCTTTTGAGTCTGCTTCAACCGCCTCCCCGGAACCCCCACAACCAAGTCCTCAACATTGTCTGCGTTCTGATCGTCACAGGCTGTCATGCTAGCACCGAATAGGTCCCCGATTTCCGAGCTGTAACGCTTGTTGAGTACTGCTCCGGTGCGCCCGCAAAGCACCGTTACGCCACCGCCCCGCTTGGCAGCCCTAAGTGATTCGCACTCGACCTTGATGGCAAGAGGCACCCACGCTTGCCCTTTGACGCATCCGCCGGGAGAACCAACCGCAATTTCTGCAATTCCATCCTCGTTTCTATCAGCCACGGAACAAAAGCCGGTACCGAGGTGTTCGCCAGCATGAGAACCGGTAAATCGCCACAAAGACTTCCACGTAACGCCATCGAATGCCTCAATCGCCCCTGCGGCTTTCCCCTCACCAGCGCCATGCGGCGCGCCTACGATGAGGTCGGGACAGTGGTCGCCGTTGAGATCGACATCAAGGATCAAGCTGGCCCCGAACTCACCGGATTCATCCGAGCCCAGAATGCGCGCCGCCGGATCCCACCTGGGTCCAACCAAAACGGTGACTCGCCCCCTCCTCGCTTCGAATCCCGGGTCGCCTACTACAAGAGTGTTCTTGTACCCTGCAATCGCTCGACCGTACTCTGGGCTCGCTCTTGTTTCTTGCACCATGCCTCGGGGCTCCCACCGCCCCCATTCCAACAATAGCAGCGATGGAACACCTGACCGCACAGCGCTCAACGCGAGTACCGAGTCTCCCGCGTGCACACCCGTCTCCACCAGCGCCGCTCCTCCCGTTAACTGAATTTGCTTTGGTTGGTCTGAACTATCTGAAGGATAGGCACTGTTTAGTTTGACGGCGATATCCTGATTCACTCCCACGGGTTCGCCGGGCATCCCGAGACGATTGATTAGTGTGCGGGCCACCCCTGGAATATTCCATTGCAATACCACTATCGGCACTGCAACAGACAGTAGCATGCTGCACGCGACGGGTACTTTCCTGCTTACCATTTGGATTTGTGATTTCATAAGCCACGAATGGATCCACGCTTGACAGCAGCCGTCGGAGGCTTGAGTGGCTCGGTTGGGACGCGCACTAATTGCAGCCACATGCGCACTCTATCTGACCGTCTACGGTCAGTCCGTTCTGAAAGGAGTGGCCAAGAGTATTGGAAAGCACCGTGCTGCCGCTGCTACACGGAGCATCGCCCCAGAATGTCCCCCATGGGGTAGAGCTTCCTATTCCTCCGTTGATATTTAGAACGGCCCAATTGCTGCCACCCCAAGTCGGTGCAGGACTAATAGGATGGACTCCGCAGTCTGCTCCTGTACCAGGTCCATGCCAGAATTCGTATAACTTTTCCTGAAAAGGGTCGTGCGATGCACAATTGACTGGCGAGTAGTTACTAACATCCGGAACGTTCGCGAATGAATATCGCGGCTGAGCATTAAACTCACCAGCGATTTTACACTTACCCTTGCTGCATGGACTGCCTTGCTCGATAAGCGCATTCACAGTTTCGTCTCTTAGTTTTCCCCACAGTTTCCACCACACTATTTTCCCGTCGATGAAACTCCACTGACTATTGTCCGCCTTGTATTTGCAATCGCTAGCATTGAACATGCACGCGGCACCGCTCCCGCCTCCGGGTGGAACCTCTTCTTTGTGGCGTTCACGCCTGACTTTCCACGTTTGGCTTGGACCATGGCTCTTTGCCTCGGGTTCGTCTGACAAGGCCGTAGCTTTCGAGCGTGCACAGGATGGCATTGCGTCGAGCACGTCGTTTGGCGCGCGCT
>JAKFYL010000402.1 GCA_021730845.1 Planctomycetota bacterium
GGTCGAACCACTCGATCACGGCCACGCGCGGGCGCGGTGCAGGCGCTGCGAGCTCACGCAGCGCCTCGAATCGACGCTCGAAAGCGCGAGCTGCAATCTTGCCGGCCGAGTCGCGACCAAGCGCCTCCCCCACTTCGCGGATGTTCTGCGCGACGTCGGCGAGCGAGTGCGGCGAGAGCACGACCAGCTTCGCGCAGCGCTCGCCGTGCCGTTCGAGCGCGGGCTCGACTTGGCTTGGCGTCACAGCGCACACGGGACACAGACCTTGGCTGAGCACGTGGGTCGGCTCCAGTGAGCGGATGCGTTCCTCGTCGAGCGTGTACAGCTGGGCGCCGCTCTGCATCGCGAGCCTGATTTCGTCGTCGATGCGGCGCATGGTCCACGCATCGGAATCGATGCCGGTGCTCATCACGCGCGGCAGCTCGACTCCTGGCGGCTGTCGGCACAGGTGCGACAGACCGACCAGCGCTCGCTCGCCCCCAACGGCGATGGCTATTTCGGTGGCCGCGGGCAACAAGGACACGACGCGCGCTTCGAACTTTTCCGTCAAGGCTCCAGCTCCGTACTTCCAACCGATGCGTTCTCCGCCCTCGAGCTTGTGCTTAGCCGGCAGATTGGGTCCGCCTTCGCCGTTCAGGGTCCAAAACCAGTAGCGGTCCAGGCGCGGGTCGGGCCCGACGTCGTCGATGGCCCACACGTCCTCGGTAGAGCAACACAGCCAATCCTGCTCGACGCCCACGGCGGCCTTTGTCGCCTCGACGACGTTCGCACCGCGCCGGACCTCGAGCGTGAGTTCGAGCACGGGCCGCTGGCCGCCAAAGTCGATGCGGAGTTCGATCTGGACCAGGTTCTGCTGGGCGGCAGCTGTGGCAAGGGCCGCGAAGCAGAGGGCGTACATGCGGGTCAAAGTAGCATGCGCCGCGCCAGGCTCTGCGTACGGCTCGCCGTGCTGGTAGGCCTGTTGACGCGGGCCTAGACGGCCCCCCCGTCCCACCCGGCGGAAAACGCCGAAAAAAGGGGCTTGACAAAGTATCATACCACGATACATTTAGGGATGTGATCACCATCTCGCTCACCAGCCCGGTGCCGCTGCATGACCAGCTCGTGGGCGAACTGCGGCGGCTCCTGGCAACAGGCAAGCTGCGCACGGGCGACGAGCTGCCGCCGGTGCGCCAGCTCGCGGGCGACCTGGGCATCAACCTCAACACGGTCGCGCGCGCCTACAGGGACCTGACCGAGGTTGGACTCTTGGCGTCGGGCCGCGGGCGCGGAACCGTGGTGATCGCTACGGTCGAGCGGCCGAGCGGCCGGCCCACCGAGGAGAAAAAGCGCGTCGAGGCGGCACTGGGTGCTGCGCTGGCCGACGCCAAGATCGCCGGACTCACTCAGGTGGAGGCGCGTTCGATGCTCGAACGCCAGATCGAACGCCTTTGGAAAAACGACTGATTTCGATTTTTCGATGAGGAACCTGCCATGAACGATCCGCTGGGTGTCATCGTCCGAGTGTTCTCGATCCTATGGGTGCCCGTGATGCTAGTTCTTCCATTGGGGATCGTGCTGCTGACGCCGCAGCGCGCGAGCGAAGCTACTCAGAAGACGCTGTCCCGCTCGATCGTACTCGCGCTGGCCGTGGCGACCGCTCTGGCGCTGGCTGGGTGGCTGGGAATGTTGCTGGCGTCGCAACGCATGCAGGGTGGAGCACTGCGCACAGCAACGAATTTCGCTTGGGTGCTCTTTTTTCCACTGTGGTTCGGTCTCGGCGTTCCCGCCTTGAAGGCCAGGAACCCGATCTGGGGTGAGGCGCTGCAGGGTAGAACCAGTGCAACTGGGGATCTGCGCACGGCTTCGCTAATCCCACGTGGCAAGGACCATCCGATCCGGCGCGGCAGTTGGCTGTTCGTCGCTGCGGTCTTGATCGGGCTGCTCGGCGCCATCGCGGCCCGAGGATTGCGGCCCTTCGGCGAGGACTTGGTCGGTCAGGCGCAGCGCTCGCGCTGGCTGATGAGCCTCGTATTGTTCGTACCAATCATGGCCATGACCTTCGCGGTCGTTCCCTGGGCGTTGCGCAGGGCGCTAGTCGAGCCCGAGCCATTGGATTCGGGCGGCTCGCAGGAACTGATGGCGATGTACCGCGCGCAACGAATGCGCCAAGTGCGGGGGATGTTCTGGCTGCTTGGTTGCGCCCTGCCCGCGTTCCTAGGCGCCTTGATAACGGCCAGCGTTTGGTTGCCCTCGTTCGGTAGCGAGTGGGGATTGATGGGAGGACTGGGCGGCGCCGGAATCGGGGTGGCAGGCGCTGCATTCGGATGCTGGATGTCCTACCAACGCGTCCGCATCGCCGAGGTCAAAGCCAAGCTCGACGCGTCGCGCGGAGTGGGAGCTTAGCAGGCCCGGTAGGGCGAGGGGCTTTCCCCGACTAGCGCGCCGGACAAGGTCACCGGTTGCCGGGAAGAATTCCGCGCGGCAGCAGCGATCGTGACAATGGCGTCCGTCCTGATCGCGTCCCCCTGGGATTCGGGCGATCTAGGGCTCCTGTTGCACGTCGAAACGAATGGTCGCTCCGGCTGTGACGGTGCAGGACCAGGGAATATTCTGCTCCGCTTCCCAGCTCAACATGGTCGTGGAGTCGTCGCCGAGTTCTGCCTTGCACACGCGCACAAGCCAGGAACCGTCGCCCAAGCCCTCGAAACGGTACGTGCCTTGGAGGCCGGCGCGCATCGTGCGCGGATGTCCGTCCCCGTTGGTGATGCCGACGATCACTCCGGCGACGCCTTGCCCTTGCTTGTCGACTACGCGGCCCTCGATCGCGCCGCCGGCGTCTAGGTCGATGGTCCATTCGCGGCCGGGGCTTCCCGCAGACACGGGTCCAAGAAACTTGGGGGCCAGCCCGGGTGCACTGGCGCGCAAGTACATCGGACTGGTGCTGATCAACTCGATCGCGAAGCGCCCATCCGCGTCGGTTCGCGCAATGGACAAGTTGCTTGGATGGAGCAGGCACGGAAAGCCGTTTAGGAGCATGCTCGTTGAGCGCGGAACCTCCTCATGCGCGTTGACCTGCGCACCGGACACCGGTTTTCCCTGCGACAAAACGCGCCCGCGCAAGACTGGTGCCGGCTGCAAGGTCAGAGCAATTGGCTTTGGCAAGGCAGCCGGATCGAGTCCTATTTCGGACCTAGGCAGAAAGCCTTGTGCCTTGAGCTCCAATCCAAACTCGAGCGCCGGAGGGTGGAACTTGTACAGCCCGGGTTCGACTTCCTTGGCTTCCAGGGAAGTCGTCCGATACGCCGTCTCCGCGCCGGTCCGAAGCTGGAACTTCACTTCGCGCACGGGCTCTCCGTCCGGGTCCAAAACGCGAACTTGGGCGTCCGTCAACGGGCCGAGCTGGAGCACGACGTCGACGGCGCCCGGTTGTACGTTTCGCAAACTGGCAGCCGCGAAGCGCTGGCTTGGATCGGAGGCCAGCAGCGAGACTTCGACTTCGCGCCTCAAGATGAGCTCGAAGGAGCCGTCGTCTCCAACACTGGACGCGGTCGCCGAGCCCGCCTCGCTGGCGGTTAAGTAGGAGAACGTGACGTCCGCATTGGGGACGGGAGCGCCACTGGGATCGACGACGCGCCCCAGAATTCGATCCGTAGGCAGATAGTCTGGAATTTCGAGCTCGAACCCGGCCTTGTGTTCACGGGGCGCAAGCACAAAGGGCTCGCTCACGCCATAGCCGCGGCCATCGGACTTGGTCCACAAGCGCCATTCGCCTGGGGTTGCGCCTTCCAGTTCGAACTCGCCGCCTGCGATCGATACTGCTGCCAGTTGACGGTCGAACGCTTGGTCTCCCAGTCGGCGTACTTTTCCAGGGTCGCTCAAGTCGAGCTTTGCAGGCGCAAGCCCGACCACGGCGCCAATAACAGATCGCCCACTTGCGTCGTGGACTCGGCCCGAAACGCGACTGCCCGGCGAAAGCACGATCTCGCCCAAGTCGACTGTCGTGCCAGATTGCAACTGGACTCTGGTCGTGCGCGAGGTGCAGCCTTCGCGCGACGCTAAGAACTGCACGTTGTGGCCGAGAACCGGGTGCCACTCTACGGTGGCCTTTGGTTCGCGCTTCAACTCGACGCGCCCATCGATCCCGCTGCGCGCGAAAACGGCTGGATCGCCCGCCTCGCGAAAGAGCACGTTGGCCCACGGTTGCCCCATTTCGTCGACGAACCGAGCGCGCACGTTCATGGCCAGCAACTTGGATGTGTCCGCGCTCGCGGCGGGCGTCGCGGCGGCGGCATCGTTGGCTGGGCTGCTGGGCTGCGGCGACGCAGGCTCGGCGGCGATGCGTGCGCGCTCTGACGCCGGGCTTTCTTGCACTGGACCGGGCTGCTCGGCGGCTGGGGAAGAAGGCAGCGAGACGACCGCCGGAGGTCCGCTGGGCGGATCTTGTGTGAGTTGTTTGGAGGCCCACAGGCCGGCGCCGGCAACGCCCAGAACGGCGGCCGCCACCACGAATTTCGAACTGACTGCCATGGCAATGACTCCTATTCCTGTTCCGCCGCCGGCGAGCGCGGCTGCGCCGATCGTGTGCGGCCCTGCCAATGGCAGGAGCAACGCGGCCCAGGCCTCGCGCGAGCCGTAGCGTTTTTCGAGTCGGCCGCGCAGCTCGGCCAAGGCTTGCTGCAAGCGCCAGCGCACGGTCGCGTCGCTCACGTTCATGCGCGCGGCGATCTGGGGACTGCTCAGGCCCTCGAAATAGCGCAGCACGACCGTCGAGCGCGCGGGCTCGGGGAGCGCGCGCACCAGCTCGACCAGCATTTGTTGCGTGTCGAGTCTTTCGAGTGTCTCGGCCGGTCCCGGCGGCGCTTGCGGGGCAGGCTGCCGCGCAATGCGCTCCTCGCTGCGCGCCTCCTTGCGACGCAAGTTGCTCGCCATGTGCCGCACGACGCGCGAGAGCCACGGCGCCACCGGCCCGGCCGATTTCGGCGGGCTGCGCAAGGCCGAAAGCATGGAGTCCTGCAGTACGTCGTCAGCCGTGGCCTCGTCGCGCACCAGACGCGCGGCCAAGGCGCGCATCCAGCCCGCGTGGACCAGCAGTTCCTCGGCGGCTATCGGTTGCGGACGGGCCATATTCCCCTTACCTACCCGCTGGGCCGGCGAGCGTTGGAAAATTCGCGCCCAGCGGGAATGGTCCCAGGCCCCGCCTACTGCGAAGGCTGATTGTAAGGGGCATGTGCGTTCGGGCGATTTGGGCCCCTGATCTTCGTCCGGTTTTCGCCGTTGGGGCGTAGTTAGGGTTGCGCGCTCCACCTGCGCATTTCCGGCCCGCAGCCGCGCCAGCCCCAAGAAACCACAGCCGCCCATGAACTCAGCTCCTCGCATTCTCACCAGTCTGGTCTCCGCGCTCGGATGCCTGCTTGGTTCGTGCCGTTCGGTGGAACTCACCCGTTCGGGGTACCTCTCCAACTACGACCGGCTGGAAGTCGCGCCCGCCGAGCGCGCACGCGAGCACTTCGTGGACCCAAGCGCGGATTGGTCCGGGTACACCCAGGTCGTCCTCGAACCGCTCGAAGTTCGTTTGCAAGCTTCGAGCCTAGACACACTTTCCAAGCGGCAAGTCCAGACGCTGCGCAGCCACTACCGCCGCTTCTTGCGCGATGCAATCGGCGGAAAACTTCGCATCGTCCAGACTGCCGGGCCCGAGACCATCCTCGTGCGCAGCGCCCTGACCGAGGTGGACAAGATCAGCGCGCCGCTGAATTGGATCACAGGCCTTGGGATTCTCTGGCCGGTCGACGTCGGCGGCGCAACGCTGGAAGTCGAGTTGCTCGACGGCCAAACCGGCGCTCAGCTAGGCGCCATCGTCAACGCCGACAAGGCCACGCTGTGGAACGCCATCCAGGCCATGCGGCCGGTCGGACACGTTTGCCAAGCGCTCGAAGAGACGGCCGCTTGGGTCGGCGACACGTTGGCTCAGCGACCGTAGCCGTTGGATCAGGAACGGCTCGCGCGCGCCGCGAGCAGGCGCTCGACCCATTTCCCAAGGACGTCTGCCTCGACGTGCACGAGCTGGCCGGCTTGCGCGCTACCCAAGGATGTCGCCTGCAACGTCAACGGGATCAGCGCGACATCCAAGCGCACGCCGCGCGGCCGCACGACCGTCAAGCTCACGCCGTCCAGCGTGATGCTTCCCTTGTCGACGAGGAAGCGTTCGAGCTCTCTTGGCACATCGACCGCGATGACCTTGCCGCCATCACCTGAATCGCGCACGGCGCGGATGCGTGCCAATCCGTCCACGTGCCCCTGCACGAGGTGACCGCCTAGGCGCTCGCCCAGCTGCAGTGCGCGTTCCAAGTTGACCGGCGTTCCCGGCCGCGCGCATCCCAGCCAGGTGCGCGCCAAGGTCTCGGCCGAGAGATCGAATGCCAGGCCCGTCCCGCGCCCGGGGACTCCGGCCACGGTCAGGCAGCAGCCGCTGACGGCCACGCTGTCGCCGCGGCGCACCGAGAATTCGGCCGGCGCGGGTTCCAGCACCAGGCGGGCCCCCGCGCCGGCGGGCGCCAGGGACTTGACCGGGACACTGCACTCGACCAATCCGGTGAACATGGCTTTGCTTGGGTCTTCTAGAGCCTACGGTTTTGGG
>JAKFYL010000205.1 GCA_021730845.1 Planctomycetota bacterium
AGCCTTCTGACCGGCATACGTCCCAAGAATCGAGTTGTAGCCGTCGATGTACGTGCCCCGGTCGATGCTCAGGCCGCTGACTGCAAAGATCCCCAAGGATCCGACCTTCGCAGCGGCGCGCTCGACCACCACCGAAAGCGCAAACCGTCCCGAACCCGCCATTCCCACGCTGTCGAGCTTGACCTTGCCCGATCCCTGATCCTCGGCCTCGACCCAAAAGAACCCGTCGCCGAACTTAGCCGGAATCGCACTCGTGGCGACGCCGCCCGTCTTGTCCATGTATAGACCGTACATGGCTTCGCTCAAGCCGGCTTCGGCGATGTAGAAGGCGCGCTTGTTGTCCACCGTAACGACTTGCTGCCGGGTCACGGATTGGGAAAGCTGCATCAAGCACGCGACCAGCATGGTTACCGTCACGACGACGCCCAGTGCGGCGAACATTGCCGACCCGTTTCGGCTGTTGGTCTTGCGTCCCCGGATCCATCGTTGCGGCATGTGATTCCCCCGTTAGTTCAATTGCGGCAAGTAACTTGTGTCTGAACCGAGTAGGGCAAGACCGATCCATCGTCGAGCGTGCGTTCCAGGGTCAGTTGAATCGTGACCAGGTCGCCGTCGATCGAGAACGCCAAGCCGCGTTCGTCAACTAGCCCGTTGGCGTTGTCATCGAGTCCGTTGGCTTCTTCGCCCGCCAAGAACGCGCGCGCCCAGTTGGTCCACACGATCCGGCGTTCGTCGGGCGCCCCGGGGCGTTCCTTCCAAACGATTTGCGAAGTGCCCGGTTCGATTCCAACGGACTCTTGTTCGCCCAGGATCTTGGAGTTCATTTGGGTCTGGTAACCCAAGCTGCGCTGGAAGAAGAGCTGAGAGTGGGCCGCTGGAAACTCGTTGGGGCTGAACAGGGTGTCCTTGCTCGAACCCATGATGGCCAGGGCAATGCGATCCAAGGTCTGGTCGGCTTGGAATTCGATATCCGAGCGGGAAGTCCCGGCTTTGTAGGCTGCCGTGCTCGACCCCATGGCCATGAAGATGTTGGCGCCGATCATTCCGAACAGCACCATCGCGATCAGCAGTTCAAGCAGCGTGAAGCCGCGCAAGACCCGGCGCTGATCCTGGCTTCGCGGCCGGTCGCACGGGCTGGAGATCCGCAATTGGTGCTTCATAGGTTCGAGAATGCCGTGAACACGCTCAAGGATCGGTCACCCGCTGGACCGCCCCACTGCAAGCGCACTTCTACGGGCAATAGGATGTAGTCGGTGGCGTGGTTCGCGGCGTCAACGGTGTCGTTGCCGCTGATGTCGCGCGGGAATCCCAAGGTCTCGTCGACAGCCTGCTCGCTTATGGCTGGCCCCGGCCAAGCGAAGCGCACCTGCCCCACGAAGCCATCCGCATCACCTGACTGCGCGGTCAGCCCGGGTACGGAAAAATGGGGTCCCGGCGCGGTCCCCGGGCCACCGGGGTCGTCGACGATCGAATTGTTGTAAAGCGCGAAGATCTGCTGGAAATTCTGCGAACGCATGACTTCCAAGATGCGTCGCGCGCCCTCGGACGCGATGACGGCCTGACGCTTGGCTGCTCGCTGTCGCGAGGTAGAGTTCACCGTGCTGGTGAACAGCCCCATGGCGACGGTCAGGACCACCATCACCAACGTGACTTCGATGATGGACAGGCCGGCGCGCCGTCGCACTGGTCGATGCAACTTGCCGCGTTTCAAAGTGAGAACGGGAAGGGGGGGCATGGGAAGCGGTCCTAGAGTGCGGGCCAGGGTGCCAGCAATTTGTTGTGCAACTGTCCATATCGGCACGGATCTGTGCATGGCTCGCGAAAAAGCGCTTCGGTAGCCAGCCGAAGCGAGTTGTCAAACGAACGTCTCCGCACACAGCTGGCGAGTTGTCGCTTGGCTGGCGGAACTTTTTTCCGCGCGGAACCCCTCGGCCTGGCGCTGCCGATCGGCGAACGCGACTCAGCAGTCTTGCGCGAAACAGGCCGAGCTAGATCGGCTGCGCCCGGCTCGCAGCGGCGCGGGTGTACGCCTGCACGATTCGGCGCGTGATCGGGCCCGGTTTTCCGCTTCCTATCTGCGTGTGGCCCACGCGCACGACGGGCACGACGCCGCGCGCGGAACTGGACAGGAACGCCTCGTCCAGGTGGGTCAAATCTTTCAGGCTCAGTTCGCGCCACTCGAAAGCTAGCCCTAGCTCTTCGGCCAAGCTGGCCAGCATTCCGCGCGTGATGCCCTCGAGCACGCCGTCCGAACGCGTGAAAATCTTGCCATTCTGCACGCCGTAGAAATTGGAACTAGAACACTCTAGAAGCTGGCCGGTCGGGTCAGTGAGTAGGTGGTCGTACTCCCATTGGCGCTCCAGGGGGAGGGGCCTGCGAATGCGCATGAAGTCGGTGGTCTTGATCCTTGGGCGTGGACGCTGCAGTTCGGGGGCCAACCCCAATCCAACGCCCTCTTCCAAGAATTTGCGCGGAACTTCGACCAAGGGCGAGAGCAGCAGAAAGATGCGCGCGCTGGCTTGCTGGATGTTGCAGGGTCGCTGGAGTACATGGACGCGAATCTTGGCGCACGCTTCGGGCCAACCGACTAACGCCGCGGCCAGAGCCCGGCGCACGAGCGGCTGATTCAGTTTCCAACCCCAGTCGAGCGCATCCATCGAGCGCTGGGTGCGGGCCAAGTGCTCGGCTAGCAGCAACACCCGTCCGCCGGGGAACGTCCGAAACGCCGTGTACACGCCGTCGGGAAGATCGTCGACGGTCCCCGGTCGGTCCAGCGACAGGCGGACGACCGGCTGCGGCGCCTTTTCGTCTTCGACTACGGCATATAGCTGCATGCAATTCCAGGCCTCGGCCTTGCACGGCAGGATATGTCGGGGTGAGTCGGAAAGCCACGTGGCCTGCGCGTGCGCACGCCGGAGTGCGCTTACCGGAGCGTCGCGCGGCCTAGGAATTGCGGACCGCGACTGGTTGCGTGCCTGGCAGTGGCGCGGGAACGTTTTGGACGTAGTCGCGCCGCCGCTCCTCGACTTCCAAGGCTGCGATGCGGTACGCCTCGGCCAGCGTCGGGAAGTTGAACACCGACTCGACGAACGTGCTCACGGGCATGCTGCCCGCCATAGCCAGTTGAGCCAGGTGGATCAACTCGGTCGCTCCGTCTCCGATGATGTGCGCACCGAGCAGCCTGCCCGTGGCCGGATCGGCCAGCAACTTGAGCATGCCTTGCGAGTCACCGTTGATCGCTCCGCGCGCGAGCTGATCGAAGTGCGAGATGCCGACGACGACGCCGGGACAGACGTTCTTGGCCTCGGCTTCGGTGAGCCCCACGCTGGCCAACTCCGGTATCGTGTAGATTCCCATCGGTGCCGGCGCGTTGGCGGACTCGTTCAGAGCACCCAGTGCGTGTTGCGCTGCGCGCCTGCCTTGCTCGGCCGAGGAGGCCGCCAGGGCCGGTGGGCCGATCACATCGCCGGCGGCGTAGATGTGCGGTACACACGTGCGGCCGTAAGCGTCCACGCTCAAATGACCGCGTGGGTTGATGGCCAGGCCCGCGGCCGCCAGCTCCAACCCCTGAACCTGCGCGGAGCGGCCCAATGCGACCAGGAGCTTCTCAGCCTTGACCGTGTCGCCGTCCGTTAGCTCGATTGCGACGCCGCCGAGCACATCCACGGCGACCGTGCGGTGCTTGACCGAACCGCGGAATTTGCCGCCAGCGGCCTCGAACGAGTCTCGGAACCTCTGGGAAATCTCGTCGTCCAAGAAGGCCAGCGGTTTGGTGCGCTGGTCGATCATGGTTACTTCGACCCCTAGCGCAAGGAAGATGGTCGCAAACTCGCTGGCGATCACGCCGCCCCCGAGCACGGCCAATGAGCGCGGCAAGTACAGCATGGACAGAATCGAGTCACTGTCCAGCACGGTTTCGTGGTCGACGAGAATGTCATCCGGCTTGCGCGGCCTGGAGCCGGTCGCGATCAGGATCTTCTCGCTGTAAACCACCTGCTTGGCCCCCGACGGTGCCAGGAGTTCCAGCGTGTGATCACTCAAGAAGCGGGCTTTGGAGTGCGCTCTTTCGATTCCGATGCCAAGCACTTCCTTCTCCAGGGACCGCTCGTGCACTTCGACCACGTGATCCAGGCGGCGCATGAGCGATTCCAGCTTCGTTTGGGCTGCCAGCTCGAGATCCACCACACCCGCGGTTCGCGCCCGCAAGGAAGCCAGGTGTTCCGCGCAGGCGCGTAGGGTCTTGCTTGGAATGGTGCCCCTGTGCAAGCACTCGCCGCCCAGCTTGCGGTCACGGTGCACCAGCAAGACTCGGCGCGAGCGGCGTGCGGCAAAGAGGGCCGCGCTCAGGCCCGCGGGTCCGGCGCCAATGACTACCAAGTCGTATCGATTGGAGCTCATGCGAGCGCCTCCGCCGTGGAGGTCACGGCTTCGTGGCGCGCGAGCAATTGTTCGAGATCGTCGGCGTAGAAACCCAATTCCGCGAAAACGGGCAGCGACCCGATCTCGGTTTGGATAGTGCTCAACCGCTCTGGGTCCGCGCTCCAGTGAGCCAAGCGATCCGCAGCTTGAGCGGTTTGCGCGAATTCCACGTGGCTGGGGGCTCGTTCGTAATTGTGATGGTACGCGCAGGAAGTCGCCATCCACTCCGGCAGTTTCCAGCTCGTCACCAGGCGCGCTCCGACTTCGGCGTGCAACTCCTGCATGCACGCCTCACGTACCTCCGCACGCAGCGGCATGCGTGCCGCCATGGCCGTGGACACGGCCTCTTGAAGCACGATCGGCTTGCCGACGTCGTGTAGCATGCCGCACAGGAACGCACCTTCGACGTTTTTTCGGCGGGCGCGCGCAATCTCGCGCGCCCATGCACCGGCTAAGGTCGAGTGCTTCCAGATCTGCTTCAAGCGTTGCTCGTGGCCCGGCACGTTGAAGATCCGCGACTGCACCGCGGTAGCTAGCGTTATGGACTTGAGCGTGGCAGTACCAATGCGCCAAATCGCCTGTTGTACCGAGACGATCGATTCGCGCGCCGCGAAAACCACGGAATTGGACAGTCGCAGTACGTTGCCGGACAGCGAAACGTCCCGTTGCACGAGTTCGGCCAGCTTGCGCGGATCGCAGTCGTCGTCTTCGCACAATTCCATGACCTGTGCAGCGACCTCCGAGAGCATCGGCAAGTCCAGCGTGCCGCCGGCCATTTGACGCTTCAAAAGCGTGATCAGCCCGGCCGCCTCGGCGAGGGAATCCGAGTGTGAGGGAAACATGAGGGTCTGGCTTGCATCGACCTGGGGAGCAGGCGTGCTTGAGACAAGGCAGGAAAGTCATGGCTTGACGCAAGATTGACCGCAGCCGCGTCCGATGGGGTTCCAATCGGCACGGGACCCTCCCTGGGCTATTCTGTTGGTCACGCTGCCGAGATTTCCCTCCACATTCGAAGATCCCTATGCAAATTGGAATGGTTGGACTGGGCCGCATGGGCGGCAACATGGCGCGCCGGTTGATGCGCGCTGGACATCTCGTCTCCGCTTTCGATTTGGATCCCACGCGGGTCAAGGACGTGGAAGGCGCGGGCGCCGACGGCGCGGATTCCTTGGAAGCGCTGGTCGAGAGCCTGGACCGCCCGCGGCACGTGTGGATCATGCTTCCCGCCGGAGAAATCACCGAGCGCTGCGTGCAGCGTTTGGGGACCCTGCTGGATTCCGGCGACGTGATCATCGACGGCGGCAATTCCTACTTCAAAGACGACGCCCGGCGCGCTGCGAGCTTGCGATCGAACGGCATCCACTACGTCGACGTCGGCACGAGCGGAGGCGTCTGGGGCTTGGAGCGTGGATACTGCTTGATGGTGGGCGGCAACACTTCCGCCGTGGAAGGCATGCAAGCCATTTTCGAGAGCCTGGCACCCGGTCAAGGCGACGTTCCACCGGCGGCGGGCCGCAGCAAGGATTCGAGCGCAGAACGTGGATGGTTGCACTGCGGTCCGGCCGGTGCGGGACACTTCGTCAAGATGGTCCACAACGGCATCGAGTACGGATTGATGCAAGCCTATGCAGAGGGTTTCGACATCATGCGCAACGCCAACTCGACGGCTTTGCCGGCCGAGCTGCGCTACGACATTGCTCTCGACGACGTGGCCGAATTGTGGCGCCGCGGCAGTGTGGTCGGATCGTGGCTACTCGACCTGACGGCCCAAGCCCTGGCCGAAGATCCGGGATTGAAGCGCTACACAGGACATGTCGCCGACTCCGGCGAAGGGCGGTGGACCGTGCAGGCAGCCATCGAGGAAGCTGTACCCGCTGACGTGCTCACCGCGGCCCTCTACGTACGCTTCCGATCGCGCCAGGACCACACCTTCGCCGAGAAGTGCCTTTCCGCCATGCGCGAAAAGTTCGGCGGACACGTAGAGAAGCGATAGAGGTACGGATCGCGGTGGCGGTGCGGCGGTGCGGCGGCGGTGCGGCGGTGGTGCGGTGGTGGTGCGGTGGTGGTTCGGTACGGCGGTACGGCGGTACGGCGGTACGGTACCAGGCTCGAATCCCACACCTTCGGTGCCAGGCTCCATTCGCACCTGCACCGCGTTGCGGTGCAGGTGCG
>JAKFYL010000369.1 GCA_021730845.1 Planctomycetota bacterium
GCGATGAAATACACGTGCTGATCGTGGGTCGGCACGTTTTGGATCGAGCAAGCGACATCCCGGCCGTCGCGCACCAAGTACAAGATGCGGGCCTTGGGCCAAGCGTCCACGATGCGCAGGGCGTGCTCGAACAGGTTGTTTTCCTTGCAGGCCCAAACGCTCTTGCCTTCGCGCGCCGCAAAAGCCGCGTACAGGCCGCCCGCGATCCCGGACAGATTCTTGGCGCTGATCTGCGCCAAGACCTCTGCCTCGGTCAGGTCGTACTTCCAACGCAGGTGGCTGTTCTCGACCTTGGTCAAGGCCAGTGCGTCGGCGAGCAACGCGCGCCAGCCGCGTTCCTCGCGCAGCGGGCCGTAGAAGGGTAAATTCGGTGCGAGCACGCGCCACAGGTGCGGTGGCGGGGGCGCGGCCACACGGCTGTGAGCCGCGAGCATGCGGCGCACCAGGTTGGAGCCCGAGCGCTCGGAGGACATGATCAGGATGGGTTGCATGCGGCGAGGCAGCCGCCCATCGGGCGCCCCCAAATAGTGTGCAATGTCCGCGCTTGGCATGCTAGGAGCGGCCAAACCCTCGCGTTGACCTAGCCCGCCGCCGCACCTAGGTTGAACCCCGTGCACATCGCGCTCACGCACCTGCGCCAGGCCAAGATTGGCGGTACCGAACAGCTGCTGAACGCCTTGTCGACCCACCTCGCCAGTCGCGGGCACCGGATCACGATCGTCTGCCGCAGCCACCAGGAGCCGCCGTGCAAAGGCGTGGAATTCGTGCGCCTGGCGCCGCCGACCTGGTCCAAGACCTCGCGCATTCTGGCGTTCGCGCGCGACGTCGAGCGCCACGTGCAACAGGGCGCCTACGACGTGGTGTTGGGCCTGGGTCGAACCTGGTCCCAAGACGTGCTGCGCACGGGCGGGGGCACGTACGCCAGTTTTCTCGAACATGCGCGGCGCTTCAGCGACACGCCCCTGGAACGTTGGCTGGGCATCAAGGAGTCGCAGCATCGCGCGGCCCTGGAGATCGAACGCCGGGCGCTGCTTCCGCATGCCTACACCAAGATCGTGGCCAATTCGCGCATGGTCGCGCGGGATCTGGTGCGGCGCTATGCAGTCAGCGAGCGCGACATCGAGCTGGTCTACAACGGCGTGGACTTGGCGCGCTTTCGCCCTAGGCCTGGCGCCGAGCGCACTGCGCTGCGCTCCGAACTGGGGCTGGCGCCCGGCGACCTGGTCCTGGGATTCGTTGGCTCGGGCTTTGGCCGCAAGGGCCTAGACCGCTTGCTGGCGGCGATGCCCGAAATCGTGCAGCGCGAGAGCGCGGCTCGCCTGCTCGTGGTGGGCGGGCATTCCAGGCAGTCCATCTACGCCGCCCAGGCCCGAAACTTGGGCGTGGCCGATCGGGTGCGCTTTCTAGGCGCGCGAGCGGACCCCGAACGCCTGTATCCCGCCTGCGACCTGTTCGTGCTGCCGACGTGGTACGACAGTTTCGCCTTCAGCATCTTGGAGGCCATGGCCTGCGGCGTGCCCGTGATCACCACCGAGCTGGCGGGCGCGTCGGAGTTGGTCGACAGCGGCAGCCATGGACAAGTGCTGCCGGGCGAAGCTGGACCCGAGGCGATTGCCAGCGCCGTGGTGGCCTGGCTGGTGGAGGAGCGCATCGAAGCGGCGCGCAAGGGTTTGCGCGAGCGCGCGGAAAGTTACGGCTTCGAGCGCACACTGGCACAAATCGAACGCGTTTTGGAGCATGCCGCAAGCGTGCGCGCCCAGCGAGCAAGATCGTGAAGTCCGCTCGACCGGTCGTAGCCCATTCCGTCAGCCCGTTCCTGTTTTCCACAGGTTCGTGGGTGTACGGGCAAATCCGCGGTCTCGAACGCTGGCACGCCATGGTGCTATGCAAATCGCGCGAGAACCAAAGCGAGTACCCCTGGGACGACGTGACCTGCCGCGACGATTTGGGTTTGGTTGGGCAACTGGCCCAGAGCGTGGGGCGCGCGCGGCACGGCTACATGCCCGTGTTCGTGCGCGCGCTGAAGGAGCGCGGCGCGAAGTTGATCCACAGCCACTTTGGAAGCCAAGGCTGGACCGATTTGCCGCTGGCGCGGGCCGCGAACTTGCCGCTGGTGACTTCGCTGTACGGCGCGGACATCTGGAAGCTCTCGCGCCAAGGCCTGTGGCTGGAGCGCTACCGGGACTTGTTCGCGCGCGGCACGGCGTTTCTGGTGGAAGGCCACGCCATGCGGCGGCGCATCGTGGGCATGGGCTGTCCCGTGGAGAAGATCTACATCCAGCACTTGGGCGTCGACACCGGTACGGTACGCCTGGGAGAACGAACGCTGGGACCGGATGGACTCGTGCGCGTGTTGGCCTCCGGCCGAGCGGTCGAGAAAAAGGGCTTCGAATTGACACTCGAGGCGTTTGCCCGCGCCCAGCACGCGTACCCCAAACTGCGCCTTGCCTTGATGTTGCTTGCTCGCTCGGACGAAGAACTCGCTCGCGCGGCGGCCTTGCGCGCGCGCGTGACGCAATTGGGACTAGACGGTGTGGTGGAGTTTCCTGCACCCATGCCCTACGCCCAGTACCGCCAGAGCTTGTACGGCTACCACATCTTCTTTGCACCCAGTCGGCACGCCAGCGACGGCGATGCCGAAGGCGGCGCGCCGGTATCCTTGATCGACATGAGCGCGACGGGCATGCCCATCGTGGCCTCCAAGCACTGCGACATCCCCGAAGTCGTGCGGGACGGGCACACCGGAATCCTGCACCGGGAAAATGACGTCGATGACGCGGCCAAAGCGTTGCTGGAACTAGCTCGAAGCCCCGAGCGCTGGGTTTCGCTCGGCCGCGCAGGTCGGGCACATGTCGAGCAGGAGTACGACTTGGCCAAGCAAGTCACCAAGCTCGAACGGATCTACGATCAAGTCACAGCAGGCTAGGTACTAGCGTCGTGAAGGCAAGCAAGCACTCGGGTCTAGAGCGCCGCGCAGTCCTGATCGGACTGGCCGCGTTCGCAAGCTGCGCCGGCACGGCGCGCAATCGGGCTACGCCGCCGGATGAAGGACCTTACGTCCTGGTGCTCGGCACCGCTCAGGATGGGGGACTGCCGCACATCGGTTGCGCCGCGCCTCATTGCCAAGCGGCGCGCCAGGACCCGCGGCGGGCGCGCCTGGTCACTTCGATCCTGGTGTGCGATCCCGGCACAGGTTCGCGCTGGTTGATCGATTGCTCGCCGGACTTGAAAGAGCAGGTGGAACTCGCGCGCGGGCATCCTTCGACGCGCGCGAGCAAGGCGTTGTTCGACGGGGTCTTCTTGACCCACGCCCACATGGGGCACTACGCGGGCTTGCTCCAGCTCGGCCGCGAAGCCTACGGCGTCCGCAGCTTGGAAGTTTGGAGCACGCCGCGGCTGGGTCAGTTCTTGTCGAGCAACGATCCGTATCGCTACATGCTCGGAAGTGGCGCCATGCAGTTAGGCACTTTGCGAACGGGTGAGGCCCTAAAACTGACTCCCAAGCTCACACTCGAGAGTTTTGCGGTTCCGCACCGCGATGAGTTCTCGGACACGGTCGGCTTTGTCGTTCACGGACCGCGGCGCAAGCTCGCCTACTTGCCCGACATCGACAAGTGGGAGCGCTGGGACACGGAATTCGAAATCGCCTCGGGACTGGCCGCGCCGCGCGCCATCGAGAGCTTGATCGAGCGCGTGGACGTGGCGCTTCTAGATGGTTGCTTCTATGCCGATGGCGAGTTGCCCGGCCGGCCGATGCGCGACATCCCGCATCCGTTCATCGAAGAATCGATCCAGCGCTTCGAGGCCTTGACGGACAAGCAGCGCGCCAAAGTGCATTTCACGCACCTCAACCACACCAATCCGGCCGCGATCCAAGGCAGCGCGGCCTGGCGCGCCGTCCGAGCCGCCGGTCTTCACGTTCTGGAAGACGGCCAGCGCTTCGACTTGTGACTCTTGGGCCCTAGGGCGACCGCTCTCGCGTTCACAGCTTAGTGCCGCGAAACTCGCGCACCTGCATGGTGAACACGGATTTTTGGCCGTCTTTTTCGCTGGTCGTCACCGAGCGCACCAGCGCGCCCGGCACCGCTGCCGAGCGCCACTGCTGGATCGAAGAGCGACCGGCCGTGCTGGAGACCGTTCCCGTGTAGCGGATGCTGCGAAACTTGCGCTGTCCGATCGGGACGTAGTCCTCGAGCTTGTCTACATCGAGCGAAAGGTCGTGCTTGCCTTGCACCCGAATCCGCAAGGGTTGTTCGATTCCGTCGCTGACCCAGGCGATCGCGTCCCACTGCACCCCTTCTTCACTGTAGCGCGCGCGCCAGACTTGGCATTCGTAGGGTTTGCCTTGGACGTTCACGACTTCGGTTGCAACTTTTTGGGCTTTGGGGTGCGCGTGCGGGTAGCCGAAACTCGCCAAGCTAACCTGCGATTCGACCTTGCTCGTCGCGCCCGCGCGCGTGGTTTCATCGCGTGTGCGGAAGCCGTCCTCGTCCACCGCGAGCAGCGACTGCTTGACGCTGATTCGTTCGGGAGCCGAAGTGTCGATGTCGTAGGCGACCCACGAACCGATGGTCCAACTGGCCCAGGCACTGGCCTTGGGGCCAGGCGCAGGCGCAGCATCGCCGCTCGCCTTTCCAGCGGCCGTGAGGGCCAAGACACACACCAAGGGTGCGAGCAGTCGAGCGAACATGGCTGGCGTGATTCCTTTTGCTGGGGTAGTCCCACGCGCGGAAAAACATGCGCGCCGCGCTAGCCCTAGTGATTCGCCCTTCGGAATTGCCAAGGGCCCAGCTTGAGTCGATTCGGCGGAAGGCGCGCCCTCGGCCGCGCACGGATCCCCTAGGAGACGTTAAAGAGTTGTAGCTGGGGAGCCTTCCTAAGCAATCGAGGCCGGCTTCCACCAAGAAGGCCGGCCTCGAAAAACTAGGACCGTGTGAGCCGTCAACTAAGGCTTGACGGATCCGCCCACATCAGGGGCAAACCGTGTAGCGCGCCGCATCGCTGACCGCGGTCGTGAAGGTCGATGCTGGATCGCGGATCCAGCTTTGCTGGTGCACTTCTTGGCCGGCGATCACCAGCGGGCCGCCAGTGGGCTGATTCAATACCTCCTGCAGGTCGTAGGTGAACGTGCCCGAGCACACGCTGGCGCCGCCTGTGTTCTTGATGCTCAAGCGGTACAGCGGCGGGTTCACGCACAACGTTCCGTTGGAGAAGGGGTTCAGCAAGGGGCCGGTCGTTCCGAAGAACTGGATGCCGTTGACCGCTACTTCCAAGTTGGCGCAGCTGATTTGGAACCCTGTCGGATTGCTGAGCGTGGGGAAGCCGCTGGTCGACATTTGCGGGAAGCAACCGCTGGAGGAGGGGCTGGCGGAGCAATAGGTGCCGCCCGCGACGCATTGGCAGTCATCCGGCAGGCCGTCGAAATTCAAGTCCAGCGACGTACCGGCCAGAATGTCGCAGTAGTCGGGCAGCCCGTTGGCGTTGCAATCGGTGTCGCCTTCCATGGCGCCCATGTCCACCAAGGGCGCACTGCCCAGTCCCGTGTCGGGCACACTGGGGTTGTCGACGAAGCGCGGCTTGCCGAGCAAGTCGTGCACGACTCCGGAGGACACTCCGGCGTTGTTGCCCGCGTCGATGCCCGGAGAACTGGGAGCCAATCGGTAGTTGAAGGGGCCGCAGTTCTCGAACACGGGCGTGCCGAAGTTGTTGCCCGCGCCGGGATATCCTGTCGGCGTGATCGAGTAGGTGACATTGAGCGTGCCAGGCGTGAGCTGCGCCGCGCTGCCGGTGGATCCCATGCCCGTGTTCCCGAATACCACGCAGTTGACGATGATCGGCGCACCGCTGCCGGCCAAGATCCCGGCGGCGCCGTTGGCTGTCGCCGTGTTGAACACGATCGTGCAGTTTCGAATCTGCGGATTGGAGCCGGAAATGAAAATCGCGCCGCCGCCGCCGCCGCCCGTGGAGGTGTTGTCGTGGAACAGCGAGTTGAACACCCGCACGGGGCTCGAACCAAAAATCTCGATGCCGCCCGCGCGCGCAGCGCTGTTGTTCCGGAACACGCAGCGGTCAAAAGTGGCCGCTACGCTGGTGGCCATGTCGAATGCGCCGCCGAAACTGCCCCCGAGGTTGCCGTCGAACACGCAATC
The DNA here is from genome assembly GCA_021730845.1 of Planctomycetota bacterium. GTDB lineage: Bacteria > Planctomycetota > UBA1135 > UBA1135 > JAKFYL01. The sequence continues at coordinate 6,150 of JAKFYL010000369.1, forward strand.
GGTAAACGTCGGACTGGAAGCATTGATGTAGCCCGCGCCGCCGCCAAACGTGCAGCGGTTGCTGGCAAAGGTGCACTTGCGAATCGTGGGACTGGCGCCGCCGACGCACAGGATGCCGCCGCCGCGGTCATTGTTCGATCCGGCGACGTTGGCGTTGCCGCGTTCCACGATGAAACCATCGCATACCGCCGTGGCGTTGGTCCCCGCGCCACTCAGCACATGGTGCGAGTTGTCGTTGAAGAGATTGCTGCCGTCGTTGCCGAGCAAGTCGCCCGACAGGCGCGTGAGGTTCGCAGCCAAATCGCGCTGCGAGAGCATGGTCTCGATCCCAGCGAAGCCGCCGTACACCTCGACGCCGTTCTTGAGCTGAAAGGAAACCGTTCGAACGCCAGTCGTGGACGGAAGGTAGGTGCCTTGCGCGACCCAGATCTGGTCCCC
>JAKFYL010000355.1 GCA_021730845.1 Planctomycetota bacterium
GCTCACTCGGGGCCCCTTAGAAGTCGGCGCGTCCCCGAGCCGGGAATGGGGCCCGGCGAACCACCGCACGTCGATTCAAAAGCGCAGGGTGTATTGGAACATGAGCGTGGCCTCCTGATTCGTGACGTGCAAATCGCCGTCCTCTCTTTCCGCGACCTGATTGAGGACCAGATTCAGAGTCTCTCCGGGCTTCAGGATCCACTGCACCCGGCTGTTCCAGCCCAGTGAGTCCGAATCGTTGTCGAATTGGAGCAAATTCGACCAGGTCAAACTGGGTGAAGCCGCGAAGTCCAGTCGCAGCGCGCCGACGTGGGCATCGAACGTACCTTGGGGCAAGTCGACCAAATTCCATTCGTAGACTACTTCGGTGTTGAAGTAGCGGCTCGGTCGCCAACTGACGCCCGCTTCCCAATCGGTGCGTTCGCCATCGAAGAAATTCCCTACTTCGAGCGCGCCGAACACGGTCGCAGGGCGTTTCAACGCCGACTCGGCTTCGACGCGCCAGCGCAGCCAGTCGTACGTGCCCTCTGGCAAAGTGACGTCGTCCTCGATTTCGAAGGGCTCGGACAGGCGTTCGTAGCTAGGAATGGCTTCGAAGCTCAATTCGTCGCCGCTATCCCATAGCACATGCACGAGCCCAACGCGCGTTTCCGAGCTTTCCACATCGCCGTCCAGATCGGTGACGATTTCGGGTTCCACGCCGAAATCCAAACGCCGAATATCCGCATTGACCAAGACTTCGTACTCGACTTGTCCCGAGTACTTGCGAATGCCGGTGCGCGGGACAAACCCCAGTGCCGGTTCGAAGTCGGCCTGGATCTCCTTGGCCGCCAATTCGAAAGACCACGTGTCGTTGGGATAGGCAACCGAAGCGCCGAAGGCCGCATCTTGGGCGGCTGGATCGCTGGATTCCTCGGCCGAACGCGTAGTCAAGTACCAGGCGCTGGCACGCAGGTTGCGATCCTGGCGAAAGGAACTCGTGGAAAAGTTGTAGTCCAGCCCCAGCAGGGTGTTGGATCCGGTCCCATCGGGGTCACCGCTAGTCACGATGCCGCCCACGCTGGATTGTTCGCCCAGGTGCTTGGATACGCGTGCCGCGAACAAGTTGGTCGCCTCGAAATCGTGGGCGGATCCGGTCTGCACGTCGAGCAGGCCCACTTGAAAGTCGCCGAGCTGGCCGGCCAACTTGGCGCCGACGTCGATGGGCACTTCTTGGCCGTCGTCGGTGAGCCCCACGCGTCGACTGAAGAACGGAATCAGGTCGTCTCCCAAGTCGGCGAACTGGAACACGCCCGCGTCTTGCAGAAAGAAGTCACGCTTTTCGGGGAAGAACAGGGGAAAGCGCGTCAAGTTGATGCGCCGCTGGTCGACTTCCGTGGCGGCGAAGTCGGTGTTGACTGTCAGTGCTGCGCCGAAGTTGGGAGCCAAACGGTAGAAAGCGTCGAAGCCGGGCTTTCCCAGCAAGTGCGAATCGTCTCCCTCGTTGTCGCTCCAGTGGGTGGAGAAGAAGGGCACCACATCCAAGCCAAGGCCTTGCTTGATCCCATTCAAACCAGTGAGCGCACCGGCTTCGGATACCCGATAGATGCCCGCGTTGCGCCGCGGGGATGCCCAGCGACTGTTTTCCAAACGGCGCTTGATCACGCGCTGCACGTTGAAGCCCCACGTTTCGAGTTCTGAACCAAAGCTGAGCGATTGGAACGGAATCGCCATTTCCACCATCCACCCTTTCGAGTCTATGGTGGCGTGTGCGTGCCAGATCGCGTCCCAGGCGTTGTTCACGACTTCGCCGTTGGAAGCAATGAATGCGTCCGCTTGGGCGCCGGCTGGATTCACGATGAAGGTGTAGCCGTTGCGCCGGTCGCCAAAGGTGTCCAGCACGACGATCACGCGATCATCCGCGTTCAAGTCGCTGTCGCGTTTCATCTTGCTGGCGAGGATTCCGCCTGGATCGGAATCGAAGCAGCGGATGCCAATGTAGAGATGCTGGTCGTCGAACAGCACTCGGGTTTCGGTGCGTTCAGAGGGCGCCTGACCTTCGACAGGTTCGGTTTGGATCAGATCCCCGATGGCGATCGCGTCGTTCCAGCAGTCTTCCGCGAGCAGGCCGTCGATGTGTGGAGCTACCTGCGTTCGCACGGCAGTTGCGCTCCGCGTATCGACGCCTAGCGGCCCTGACCAGCCAAGCCCGGGCGCTAGAAGCAGCGCGAATGCACCGGCGCACTGGCGCCAGGGCGGATCGAAGAGCACCCTGGATATGTTGGTCTGGAGCCATTTCATGCGCTGGAAGCCGCACACGATACGCGCCGAGCGTAGGATTCGGCCAGATCGGTGCAGAAAGGGCGCGGCGCGGCGGGGCCTCGAAAGCGGCGACGCCCCGGAGAAGGACACAGGATGCAAGACTCGAGCAAATCAACAGGCGAAGACAAAGGGAAGATCGATTTGGCGGAGCGTGTGTGGCAGCTCACCGAGCTGGAGACCGTCGCGATGCCCAAGCTGCCTCGAGCCCAGGTACCGCACCTGGAGTTCCACTCGCAGGAGAAGCGCGTGACCGGATCCACGGGCGTGAACCGTCTCAGCGGGCCGTGCACCTGGGGCCCGGGGAAGATTGCGATCGGCATGCTGGCTACGACGCGCCGCGCCGGGCCGCCGGAGGAGATGCAACTCGAGCACGCCTTCGTCGTGGCGTTGTCGGGCGTCGACTCCTGGGAGATCCACGGCCGTGAGCTGCGCCTGTGCGCTGACGGGCAGATCAGCATGCGATTGCGGACTGCTGCGCCGCATGCGGCGGCCTCATGAGCGCTAGGCCAGAACCCGTGGAGACCCCGAGGAAGGTCAACCTGACCGAGAAGCTGGGCCTATTCGCCGAGCACTGGTCGCCCAAGATCGTTGGCGAACTGAATGGCCAGCACGTCAAATTAGCCAAGTTGCAAGGAGAGTTCGTGTGGCACCATCACGACCAAGAAGACGAGCTATTCCTGGTGCTACACGGTCAATTGCGCATGGAACTGCGCTCCGGGGATATCGTCATCGACCCGGGAGAATTCTTGATTGTGCCGCGCGGGGTGGAGCATCGACCCGTCTGCGACCAGGAAGTGCACGTGCTCCTTTTCGAGCCGGCCAGCACTCTCAATACCGGCAATGTACGCAGCGAGCGCACCCAAGATCAGCTCGATCGCATCTAGTGCGCCCCAACTAGCCGCTGCCTGCCGATCGGAACTCGACAAGATTCCGTTCAGGCGGCCAACTTTGAGGCAATTCTATTGCTAAGCTCCCCGCAGTGGTCGATGGATCTGTTGTCGAGCCGTGGTGGAAGCGGTTTTGGATCTCCCATGCCCTGGTTCCAGCGCTGCTGTGGATCGCTGGCGCAATTGCGTTCGAGTGCGCGGATCTGGATCTTTGGGCAAGCGATCTGTGCTACGACTTCGACCTGGGCCGTTGGCGCTGGCGTAGTGTCAGCTGGATTCGCACTTGGGGACATGATCGCGCCAAGGCACTCCCTGTTGGTATCGGCCTAGTTTGCGCTGTCGCGTTCGCACTCTCGTTCCGGTGGTCAGGGGTACGCAGATTGCGTTACCCCGCGGCTTACGTGGTGCTGTGCCTATGCGCGACATCCTTGACCATCGCCTGGCTCAAGCAAGTCACGAATCGCCCCTACCCAATCGATTTCGAGCGCTACGGAGGATCCTTGCCGTACTTCGGCCTATTTGATGCCCGGCCCGTCGGCCAGCGTCCAAGATTGGGTTTTCCGGCCGCTCACTCGGGTTCCGCGTTTGCCCTGTTTGCGCTGTACTTCGCCGCTCGTTGGCTGAAAGCGCCTAGACCTGCCCTTTGGCTCTTGCCGGCCGTAGCCCTGGGGCTGGCGTTCGGGGCAGTACAGCAGGTGCGAGGTCAGCACTTCCTTTCTCACAACTGGTGGTCGGCTGGGATCGCGTGGGCCTGGGCCGTGTCGTTGTTCACTGTTTTTCGTTCCCGGCGCCAGGCAAGTCCGGAGCAATAACCGAGTTTGCTGGAGCGCTCATGAACTGAGCGGTACGCGCGGAAGCGCTCAAGTCCTGTGGAAGCCGGTAGTTGCGCGCTAGGTACAATTCCGAGGCGACTTGAAAAGCCGCCTGGGTATCGCGTTCCAGTTCATGCATGCTATCCGATCTAGCATTCGCGTCCACAGACGAAAACACGTCGGAGTTTCGTCCCGAGCGCTTGTAGCACGTAACCAGCTTGTTCAATCCGAGGACGACCAAAGCTTCGTCGGTTAACATGCCCACATCGTAGTTGTGAAGGACAAAGGCGCGCCCTCCGTCCGTGGGCAGGCCCAGCAGGCTCCGACCCAGAAACGGCGCCTGGCAAGAGATACCGGCCAATTCGAGCAACGTCGGCGCCAGATCGACTTGCGAACAAAGTCGCTCTAGTGCTTTCCCCTGCCAGCGTGCATGTGGAGTCAAGTAAATCGCCGGAATCCGGTAGCTGCCCGTCGGAATCGCTGCCGACCCGTAGACCCGCGCACCGTGGTCTCCCACCACAAGGACGACAGTGTGATCCAGCAGGCCCTCGCTCTTGGCCTGATCCAGGTACCGACCCAAAGCCCAGTCCGCGTACAACACCGCGCCGCGCCGACTGCGTTTCGCGGCCGGCCAATCCACCCGCCCTTCGGGAACTGAGTAAGGTTTGTGGTTGCTCACCGTAAGCGCAGTCGCGAACAGGTGGTCGCCCCGAGATCGGCTGGTTCGCTGGCGTTCGAGCAGCGCGTCAAATAGGTACTCATCAGCCACTCCCCAGATCGTATGAAACGCCTCCGATGGGAAGTCCTTCTGCTCGACAAACTCCTGATACCCGTTCTGAATGGCAAAGGCCCTCAAGCCATCGAACACGCCGCGCCCCCCGTACATGAAGGTGGTCCGGTAGCTCAGGGAGCGGAACACTCGCGCTAGAGTCGCCACGTTTTCCGACCGGTTGCGGTGCAATATTGCGCCGCCTGGCAATGGCAGGAAGCTTGACAGGACACCTTCCAAGCCGCGCACGGTTCGGTTGCCATTGGCGGTCAGCTGGGTCAACGCCAGTCCCTGTTGGCTCCATCGGTCCAACTGCGGAGTGAAGGATTTGGTCGCGCCGCCAAAGCGCGACGAGAATTCACTGCCCAGGCTCTCCTCCAGAATTACGACTACATCGTAGGCCTCCCCGTCCGGCGTAGTCATCGTTTCGAAGCTCTTGGTTAGCGCGGGAGCTCCATCTGGAGTCGTTTGTACCGGCCCCGAGAAGAGCTCACTTGCGCGGCGGATTGCTTCCGCAGCGGGCAACGTCGCGTAATAGGAGCTGTAGTCGAGATCGGCGGACCAGTAGGCTCGAAGGATGCTCGCATACCCATTGGCGGCGAGCTCCCTCCCCACTCGTTCATTTGACAGTGACAAGGGAGAACGCAGGACTCCAAGACCCAACACGAACAAGCCGGCCACTGTTCCCGCGCCTTGGATGGCGCGGCGGTGCCAGACCTGTGGTTCCGCGGGCTCGCTGCGAGTTCCGCGGGACCAGGCGTAGCCCAGAGCCGCTCCCAAGACCAAGGAAATGGCCGCAACCGACTTCAGGCCATAACTCTCTCGGATGTTGCCGATCACTTCGTGGGGGTAGAGCAGGTAGTCGACGGCCACGCGGTTGAATCGAGAATTGAACTCCTCGAAGAAGTAGTACTCCGTGAAGGACAGAAACACGACTCCTGCGGCTAGCAGTCCGAAGAGCAATGTTCGCAGCCATCCGAGTTCCAAGAACCTCCAACGGAACACGGCCAAGCCAAAGAGGAACGGGCCGAGCCCCAAGGTCATGGCAGCGATGTCGTTCACCAGTCCCTCCGCGCAGATCCCCGCAGCTGCAATCGCCGGCGAACTTGCTTCCAAGAAGCGCTCGCACAGCACGAGTCGCAGCGCAAATTGGATCGCCACCGGAAGCGCGACTAGCCCAAGCGCAAGTCGCAAGCGGCCGGTTGGCTTGATCGAGGAGCCGCTTTCCGTGCGCGCGCCCCATGACAATGGAAAGAACTTGGATCGTTGCGCTCGGAACCTTGCGGCTGGGGTTGCCATGGGCCAACTACCAAGGCAACTCGTGTGCCAAGGCACGCTCGATTGCCAAGTGCCTTGTTTGGGAGACCAGGCGCAGCTTTCCATCGGCATGGCCGGCCGGCAATTGCACTACCCCACAACGATTGGTCTGGACTGCTTCGGGAGCGGCACCGGTCAATATCTTTCAAGATTCCGGAATGGTTTCCAATTCTTGCCATGCCCCGCCGCTGGCGAAAGAGCTACATGGGGTGCCGCGAGATTGGCTGCGAGTCGGAAAAACGCAGGGCCTTCGGAGACAAGCGCCAGGCGAAGATGGGTAAACCCAAGGCACGGGGCATAGAAAGGAGGGCCGGCGCGACGTAAGATGATTCCAACTTGGGAAACAGGGGCACAAAGGACCAACTCCGGCCCTTTCAGCGCGCTGCTGCGCTGATCTTGCTCCTTTGTGGTTTGTGCCTACCCAGCAACGTCGCTCTGGAGTTGTGCCTGTGCCGGGGGATCACGCAGATCTTGCACACTCACGTAGCCGGCGTTGA
>JAKFYL010000458.1 GCA_021730845.1 Planctomycetota bacterium
ACAGCGTACAAGTGATGCAGCCCCAGTGCGATCGGCAAGAAGGCCAGGCCCAAGAACGGCAGCGTGCGCGTCGCGGCTTCCAGCAAGCGTCGAATCGCGAGTCCCCACGAGCCGCCGGTCAAAGCGTGCAGCATGGTTAGAGCCAGACTGCCCAAAGGAACCGCCGCGACCCACAGGAACCCCACCAGCCATGAGCGCAGGAAGTGCTGGTAATCCTGTGCAGCTGCGACCCCCGCCAGCGCGCCAAGGACCAGCGCGGCCAGCCAAGCGCCGCGCTCGAGCCGCTGCAGCAGCGGGCGCAAGGGCGCTGCGCTCGTGGGCAACAAGGCCTCTTGGTTGGTTGCGTTCATCGCATCGCTCCTCGGGGCTCCGGAGCCGGAACGCCGGGCACACTCTGCTCCAAGAGGCGCGCGCGCACGCTGTCGTCCAAGTCCTGGAGGCTGGCGTTCTGGCTCTCGTGCAGAACGCGAATCCACGCCGCGATGCGCCAGCGATCCGCCGCCGGAATGCGGTCAGCGTAGTCGTACATCGCTCCAAAACCGTTGGTCATGACGTCGAAGTAGTATCCGGGGGGCGACGTGCGCAGGCGCTCGATGTGGAACGACTCGGGCTTCTTGAGCCCGCGCTCGACGATGATCCCGTCGCCCGCGCCCGTGGCACCGTGGCAGGGAGCGCAGAAGATGCCGTAGCGCTCGCGCCCGCGCTGCAATGCCGCCCGATCCATGGCAAAAGGAAAGGTTGCGGCGAACTGACCGTCGATCTTTCCCGTCTCCAATTGTAGATCCGCAGCCAGGCGACCGCGCGCAACCGTGCCTTCCACCAGCGGTCGCATCGTGCGCCCGTCGCCGAAGAAATCGGTGCCTTCGAATGGCTCGTAGCGCGGGGCGTCGTGCATGTCCTGGCGGCAAGCGCACAGGCAAGCAAGCCCCATGGCGAGCAAACGCACTTGCAGGCGAGATTTGCAGCCCATGCTAGTGGTCCACTCCCGCCAAACTGACGGGCCCGAGTCCTGCCAGAAACTCCTGGGTCTCCTGCATGTCGAAGCGCGGGTCGCGCGACAAGATCATCAGGAAGAACCGGTTGCGGCTGGCGAGCTCGAAACTCGGCACGTTGAACACCGGATGGTATGGCTGAGGCAATCCATTGAGCGCGAACATGCCCAAGACCGCCGAAATGGCCGCGAACAGGATGGTCGTTTCGAAAGTGATCACGATGAACGAGGGCCAGGAATGTAGCGGCCGGCCGCCGACGTTCATGGGGTAAGAAATCACCGACGCGTAGTACTGCATGCCGTAGCCCACGAGCGCGCCGACGATCGCTCCGCCTAGCACGATCCAAGGCAAACGGTTCTTGTAGCCCAGTTCATGGGCGATCTCCTCCATGGGCAACGGCGTGTAGGCTTCCATCACGCTGTAACCCTTGGCGCGCGCAGCGCGCACGGCTTCGAGAAGCCGCGCGTCACCGTCGAATTCGGCCAGGTACCCGTAGACGGGAAACTTGGGCCTCTTGGGCGTAGCGCTCATGGCTCGCTGGTCCCGTCTTCGAATTCTTCCAAGCGTTGCTGCAAGCGTTGCGACTTGGGCACCAAGGTGCGCATCTCGAAAATCGAGATCATGGGCAAGAAACGCACGAAGAGCAGCAGCAGGAAGAAGAACAGCCCGATCGTGCCCAAGTACAGGCCCCAGTCCCAAATCGTGGGCGTGTAGCGACCCCACGAGGAAGGCAGGAAGTCGCGATGCAAAGTGATGACGATCACGTAGCGCTCCAGCCACATGCCCACGTTTACGACCAGCGCGATGGCAAACAGCATCCACGGCGTGGCGCGCACCTTGCGCAGCCACAGCAATTGCGGGATCAAGACGTTGCACAGGATCAGCGCCCAGTAGGCATTCCCGTAGGGCCCGCTGGTGCGCTGCACGAACATGCCCTTCTCGTAGGGATTGGCCGAATACCAGGCGAAAAAAGCCTCCATCGCATAGCCGTAGGCCACGATCAGGCCCGTGGCCAGGATGACCTTGGCCATGTTCTCCAGGTGGCGCGCGGTGATGAAATCCTTCAGCCCATAGAAGGCGCGGATCGGAATGGCCAAGGTCAATACCATGGCGAAACCCGAGTAGATCGCGCCGGCCACGAAGTACGGCGGGAAGATGGTCGCGTGCCAACCGGGAATCACCGAGACAGCGAAGTCGTAGCTGACCACGGTGTGAACGGAGACCACCAAGGGAGTCGCGAGCCCGGCCAGCAACAAGTAAGCGGTCTCGTAGCGCTCCCAGTGGCGCGCCGCACCGCGCCAGCCCATGGCGCCGATGCCGTAGATGACTTTGAGCGCGGGCGAGGTGGCCCGATCACGCATGGTGGCTAGGTCCGGGATCAATCCCACGTACCAAAACAGCAGCGACACCGTGGCGTAGGTCGAAATGGCGAACACGTCCCACTCCAGGGGCGAGCGGAACTGCGGCCAGGTGCCCATGGTGTTGGGATAGGGCAAGAGCCAATAGGCCAGCCACGGCCGTCCGACGTGGAGCAGCGGAAAGATGCCCGCGCAGCACACGGCGAACAAGGTCATGGCCTCGGCGAAGCGGTTGATCGACGTGCGCCACTCTTGCCGCAGCAGCAAGAGAATCGCCGAGATCAGCGTGCCCGCGTGGCCGATGCCGATCCACCACACCAAATTGATGATCGCAAAGCCCCAGCCGACCGGGACGTTGATGCCCCACACGCCCACGCCGCGCGCCAGCAAGTAGCCGATCGAGGCGATCAAGATGGAGACGCCGAAGCTGGCCACGAACAGACCGATCCACCACCCCTTGGGCGTGCCCCGCTCGAGCACGATCGAGCTGATCTTGTCCGTGACAGTCGAGTGCGTGTGACCCGGCCCAATGACCGAACGCGTGAACTGCGTGTCGGCCAGCGAGGCGCGTTTGACTCGTTCCGCCAAGTTGTCCATGGTTAGTGGGGACTTGCTTCGGAGGCCGGCACGGCCTTGACCTTGGGCCCGTAGGTAGTGCGCGGACGAACGTTGAGCTCCGCCAAGAGCGCGTACTCGTGCTCGCGGGCCTTGGCCTTGGAAACGGCCGAATTCGGGTCGTTGATGTCTCCAAATTGGATCGCCTGCGCCGGACACACCTGCTGGCAAGCGGTGGTCACCTCGCCGTCCTGAATGGGCCGGCCGGCCTTCTTGGCTTCGATGCGCGCGGCGTTGATGCGCTGCACGCAATAGGTGCATTTCTCCATGACGCCCCGCGAGCGCACGCTGACGTCCGGATTGCGCTGGGCTTTCTTGCTTTCGCTCTTGAAATCCGAGTACAAGAGGAAATTGAAGCGTCGCACCTTGTAGGGGCAGTTGTTGGAGCAATAGCGCGTGCCCACGCAGCGGTTGTAGACCATGTCGTTGAGGCCCTCGTCGGAGTGCACGGTCGCTCCGACCGGACACACGACCTCGCACGGGGCCGCCTCGCAGTGCATGCAAGTCAAGGGCTGGAAATGCACTTCCGGCGCGTCGGCCTGGCCCTCGAAATACCGATCGATGCGAATCCAGTGCATTTCGCGCCCGACCGCCACCTGTTCCTTGCCCACGACCGGGATGTTGTTCTCCGACTGGCACGCCACGACACAGGCGTTGCAGCCCGTGCAACGATCCAAGTCGATCGACATGCCCCAGGCGTAGCCCTGTTTCGAATTCGAAGTCAGGTTCGGGAACGGCGGGTACATCGAGGTATCCGCGTGGGCGCCATGGGCGCCGCCTGCGGCGCCGTGAGCCTCTTCCTTGTGATCCTTGCCGCGCAGGACGCGCACGAGGTCGCGTCCCTCGGTGAGCGCGTGTTCTTGGGTGGTGATCAAGGCATGCTTGCGGCCCACCTTGCTCCAGGCTTTGACCGGCGCCATCCAAGGTGCGACCAAACTGCGCAGGGATTCGGCTCGGAATCCCGCGGGGGCGTGTTCTCGGCCGTAACCCAAGCTGATGCTCCATACGCCATCGGCTTGGCCCGGCTGAATCCACACCGGCAGCTCCAGCTTGCGAGTTCCGACTTCCACTTGGACCAAATCGCCCGTGCCCACTCCGGCACGTTCGGCATCGGCCGAAGACATGTGCAACGCGTTGTCCCACACCAATTTGGTGAGTGGGCGCGGGCACTCCTGCAACCAGGCGTTGCTGGCGAAGCGCCCGTCGTAGGTAGCGGCGTCGGTCGTGAATTGCAGGGTCATGCCGCTGCTGGGCGTGGCGAGCTTGGTCAAGTCGATGCGTGCAGGCGAAGCCTGTACGACCTGCGCGGCTTGGCTGGTACCCCCGACCCAGCCGTCGTGCAGCGCCTGGCGCCACGAAGCTTCGAAGGCCGCCGGATCCTTCGACAATCGAGCCGACCAGTGCGCGCGCACGAGATCGTAGCCGCGCGTGCTGGATGCGCCCGCGAGCATGGCGGCTAGTTCGAGCGCGCTCTTGCCGTCGTACAGCGGCGCGATCAACGGTTGAATGATGCTCTCTGTGCCGTCGAAAGCGCGCGCATCCCCCCAGGCTTCAAGGAAGTGCGCCATGGGCACGTGCCAAGTACAGGCGCTCGCCGTTTCGTCGACTTCCAATCCCAGATGCACGCTCATGGGCACCTTCGTCATGGCTTGCGCCAAGTCGACATCCGCCGGCGCGCTGGCGATGGGGTTGCCGCCCAAGATGATCAACGTCTCCACGCTGCCCGCACCCAGGGCTGCCATGAGCTGCTGCAGTGAGGTCGTGCATTCGGCCGGCTCGACCACCGGCAGCGGACCATAGCTGAGCGTTTTCTGAGCGGCTCCCAGCGCCTGGTTCACGACCGCGACCAGCGCATGCAATTCCGCAGGGGCGCCTTGGCCGGCCACAACCACGCACTCACCTCTGGCGGCCGACAACTCATCCGCGATTTCGTGGGCCAGCGCAAGCTCGTCTGGTCCGGCGGTGAAATTGGGAACCTTGACGCCCAAGCGCAAGGCGATGGCTCCTGCGACGCGAGCGAGGGCTGGTCCGTTCAGCGCCACGCGGCGATCCGCCTTGGCTCCCGTGAGAGTCAGTGCCGATTCGAGCACGATCAAGCGCTGCCCGCCCGGGCCGAACGCTTGGCGACCTTGCGTCAATTGCCGCGCAGCCAACACGGAGCCAGGCCCAGGGCCCAAGACGTCGGCCGCAAGACTCACGATCACGCGCGCCCGATCGAAACGGTAGCGCACGGCCAAGTCCTGACCCATGGCCAGCAGCAGTCCGTTGCGCTCTGCATCGCGGTGTGCGCTTTCCCACTGATGCCACACCGCGCGTGGGTACTTGGCCAAGACCTGGCGCAACTGCGCGGCCAAGCTGGGCGAAGTGACGGGCTCGGTGAGGATGCGCAAACCTGCGCCCGCGCGCGTTGCTTCGGCAGCCAGCGCGGTTTGCAGTGCTTCGCCAAAAGCCTCGAAGGTGCGAATGCGGCCCGCCTGACTTACGACCTGCGAACGCTGCGGGTCGTACAAATCGAGCACGCTGGCTTGGGCGAAAACGTCCGTAGCACCCAGGCTGGCCGGGTGATCGGGGTTGCCCTCGACCTTCGTGGGTCGGCCCATGTGGCTCTCGACGAGCAGCCCCAAGGCCCCCGAGGTCCAGGGCATGGCCGTGGCGAAATACAGCGGCCTTCCCGGAACCAGATTCTCGGGGCGGCGCGCATAGGGATAGATTTTCTCCAGCGGCTGGCGCGTGCACGCGCTCGCGCCGGCCAGCGCCAGCGAAGCACCTGCGAGCTTGAGAAACTCGCGCCGCTCTGCGCTGGTCTTTGGCGCCAGGGGCTCTAGCGATTCGGCTTGGTGCTCGTTCATCAGCGGTGGCAGACAGAACAGTTGGTGGAAGGGTGCACGCCTTGTTCCGCGATCAGCTTGCGCATCAACTCGGAGCGCTCCAAGCCCTCATCTTCCGGTTTCCAATGAACGTCGAACACCTTGCTCGGCGGTCGCAGGTGTGGTCCAGGGTCTCTGTGGCATCCCAGGCACCACTCCATGTTGAGCGTGTTTTGGCGCCAGGTCAGGGGCATGCGATCGATCGGCCCGTGGCATTCGACGCAACCCACCCCCTTGGCCACGTGGATCGAGTGGTCGAAGTAGGCGAAGTCCGGCAGGTCGTGGACGCGCACCCAGCCGATGGAAGAGTCGTCGCGCCAGCTCGTGCGCACCGGTTCCAGCAGCGGCGCATCGCTCCACACCATGGAATGGCAGGTCATGCAGGTCTTCGTCGAGGGGATGCCCGCGGATGCAGCTTCCTCCACGCTGGTATGGCAGTAGCGACAATCCAGCCCCAGCCCTCCGACGTGGTGTGCGTGGCTGAAGGGAACGGGCTGGTCCACCGCCTCGCCGACCCCAGTCATATATGGCGAGCGATTGACCGCGCCCATGAGCCATAGGCCGCCGGCAGCGAAGAAAACGGCACCAAACAGGCTTACACGCGACAGCGTGTTGAAGCTCTTGTGGAAGACTTGGGCCATGCGCGTCGTGAGGGGGTGGGACGAGCACTCGCTCCGGCGGCACATCGGGGGCTGCGCAGCCGTCGGAGTCTGGGCAAGAAGCTAGCCTT
>JAKFYL010000429.1 GCA_021730845.1 Planctomycetota bacterium
GTTGCATGCAGGCCCCTTGGGGGAACGGGGAGCCAAGGAGGCCGCGGCCGATCGCGAGCAGTCGACTAGGGGACTTGGGGACCCCTCCGCGGCGGCTTGGTGACTACTTGAAGAACACGCCCGCGGCGTAGTCACGGCCCATTTGGTAGTCGACCAGCAAGATGGCGATCAGGAGCATGACCGCCGTGATGATGGCGACCCCGGACTCCCAGCTCATGCCGGGGGCTTCCTCGACGACTTCGACGTCGTCGATTTCGGTGGCTCGCTTGGATGTGGCCCGGGGGGCCTGGCTACGCGCTTGAGACTTGGCCATGGGATTCTTGGGGTGGTGCGAAGCGTATGGGGGAGGGGGCGACCGGGAGCCGGGGGGATCCCCCCCAAGCCCCGTGCGACCCCAAGGAACTTTGAGCGCGGCCTAGAGCTTGGTGGTCGCGTTGTCACCCTGGGCGATTTGGTTTCCCGAAACCGTTCCCAGAATCAAAGCCGAGCTGTAGTTGGCATCAACGGTCTCCACGCGCGCCCGACCCTTGTAGGTGGAGCCGCTGAAGATCTCGAACACCATGCCGCGCGTGACACCCTGGGTGGTGCCCACGTTGAGCGCAACCAGGCCGGGCTTGGTGTTCATGTCCACTTGAAGAACCCGGCCATCGATGTCCTTGACCGCCACCGCGGAAGCGACGTCGGGATCCAGGCCCTGCACGAGCGTCTCGATCTTGGTTTGGAGGTGCTCGTTGTCCTTCTTGAGCGTGTGGGACTGCTTCTCCAAGGTCGCAACCAGGCCCTGGGCTTTGTCACGTTCCGTCTCGGCCTGGACTTGGGCGGCCAGGGCCGCCTCGCGCTCGCGAATCGCGTCGTCCTTCGCAGCGGCCGCGGCGGCCGCGGATTGCAGGGCGTCGCTCTTTTCCTTCTCCAGCCGCGAGTTGGTGGCGTTGTAGTCGCTCATGCTGGCCGTGAGCTTGGACAGGTTGCTGCGCAGGTCGGTGTTGGCCGATTTCTCCTGGGTCAGTTCCGCGTCCTTGGTGCGCAGTTCTTCCAGGCGCACGGCGGATTCGGAACGAGCCGTTTCCTTGGCGTCCTTTTCGAGGTTGAGCTCCGTGCGAAGAGTGGAGTTTTCGTCCTCCAATCGCTTCTTGGTGGCTAGGTGGGCTTCCTTTTCCGTGCTCAGCTTGGTGCTGAGGTCGGCCCGACTCGCCAGGGCCGTCGATGCCCAGCCTAAAAAGGTGGCCGCAAGGATCAGGTTAAGAACAAGAAAGACACGTCCAATAGCGCTCATGAATCTGTGGGGGTTGTTCGGGAGGGACGTTCGCTCGCCTGCACGAGTCGCGCGGTACCAGGCCGTGGAGCTTGGGGCGATCCCAAGCTCCCCAGAACCAGGGCGCTACTTGTCAGACCGGTCATCAGGGGTGGGGTGGCCTGGTGAAGTGGGACGGTCCCAGAGCCAGGGGTGTGGAAGGGCGGAAGTATAGGTGGCTCGATTCGAGCGGGTCAAATGCCTTCGCACAGGAGTAGGAGCGTCCGCGCGAGAGGGTCTGGATTCCCATTTCGGGATCGAGTGCCAAGTACCGAGCTGCTAGCCGAATGCCGCTGGGATGGCGTCGCGGCAACAACCCGCTTGGGAGCAAGCACTGGTATCCGCGAATCGGCCCCCGGTAACCAAGCCTTTGGGATAGCTGCCCCTGCCGCCCCGCTAGCCCGCCCCGCTACCGGCCGGGCCCGGTCAGCCTCCATAACAGGCCCAGCGCGATGGCCATCAGGATCGGAAGCGCGCGCAGGCATCCGATGCCGTGTAAGAAAACGAAACCGGTCGTTTCCGCTGACTGCGCCAGCCTCACCTGCTCCAGCAAGGTCCCGGCAACTTGGCGGTCCCGGCCGGCGACCACGATCTTCGACAGCAGCCGGCCACCCGGATCCAGGACAGCGCTGATGCCCGAATTGGTAGCGCGCACCAGCGGGCGGCCCGTGGCAATGGCCGCGGCGCGCGAAAACGCGAGCATTTGGTCGAGCTCGTAGTTGTCCTTGAACCAGGCCTCGTTGCTGAGCACGAAGTGCACGAGCGGCGCCGCGCTTTGCGCGCCTTTCCAGGCGGCATGGAAAAATGGCTCCTCGAAGGCGTTGTCGAAGCACACGGAAATGCCCAGCGTCACGGCGCCCGAGCGTGTTTCGATTGCCAGGTTCCGACTCTGCTGCTCCAAGGGAACATAGAGCAGGTCGGGAACGTAACCGGCCAGCGAGCGAATGGTGGAGCGCACGCCTTCCACGTGTTCCAGCCCCAGCATGGTCTCGGCTCCCGGCACGATGAACTGTTTCCCGGCGGGCCCTTGCAGCTTGCCCGGCCCCCCCCAGGCAAACCCGGCGTTCTGGCGCCGGATGCGCCCGTCCTTGGCGGACAAGTGCTCGGCCCCGAACAAGAACGTCGTCGACGGCGCGAGCATGCCCTTGCGCGCCGGCTCCGAAGCGGTCGCTTGCGCGCCGAACAGGATGCGCTCCAGGTCGTGTTGTTGCCGGCGCAGCCATTCCAAGTCTTCGCGTTCCAAGGCCGGAGTCCACCAGGGATCGACGCGCGCACCGGCATCGAAATCGGCTTCCAAACTCGGCGCGAGCACCGGTATCGGCAGCATGGTCTCGCCCCAGGCGACGATGTCGGGCTCGATGCCCTTTTCTCGGGCCGCGCGCAAACCGCGCTCGGTGAGTTCCAGACCTTCTTCGAGCAGTTCCTGCCAGTGCTTGCCCTCCATCTTGCGTTCCTGCGGAATGCCCGGCTGCACCAGCAAGACCCACGGCCCCGGGATCGTCGCGACAGGACCAGCGAGCCAAGTCGCGCTCACGGCGAGTCCCGCCGGGCCCAGACCGCCGATCCAACTCCCCCACACCATCGCGCGCGATCGCGTGGATCCAGCCCGCGGCCAGCAATCGGCCAAGAAACCGCCCAAGCTGGCGATGATCCAGCCCCAGCCGAACAAGCCCAATGCGCGCGCGCCGGAGTCGAACCATTGCAAGGCGTGCAGGTGCACTCCCAGGCGCATCCACTCGAATCCAAACGGCAAGGGCACTGTGCAGCGCAGGACTTCGCTGCCGAGCCAAGCCAAGGGCGCAGCCACGGAAAGCGGCATACGCCGGGCGAACCGGCGCAGCAGGATGCCGGCGAAAGCCATGTACAAACCCATTCCAGGTCCGATCCACAGCAGCGTCCCCCACCACACATAAGCCGCCCACAAGCACACCCCGGCCCACAGCAGCGTACCGGTCAGGGCTTCGATGCACACGCTGCGTTTGGCCGGTCGACTTGCCCCCAAAGTCCACAGGGCCAGGGCGGGAATAGAAAGCACGCCCCAGCCGTCCTGCGACAGGATCCCCGGCCCGGCCACGTACAAGCACAGGAAACCAAGCGCCACCAAGAAGTGGCGCCAGCGCGCGAGCGGGTCAGTGTGGGGAGTAGGCAAGCGCGCGAAGATCCTGGCAGCGCGAGGGCACCAGCGAAAGGCCTACAGCGAAAGGTACGGCGCCAGCGCTCCCGAATCGAGGCCGGTGTCGCGCGCCACGACGGCCAGTGCATCGGCCAAGGCGATGCCCACCACATCCGCCGAACCATGGAACTTCACGGGGCGCAGGCGCTCGATGCCATCGGTGCCAGGCTCGCGCACGACCGGCACGTACTGCTCGCGCGGATTGGCGCTGATTGCAAGGCCCTCGTAGCGGCCCAGTCGCACGGGATCCAAGTAGTCGCGCTCGCCGCCCAGGCGGCGCAGGGCCGGGCCGACGAAGCGCGCGAAATTCACCAAGCAAGAAATGGGGTTGCCGGGCAAGGCGAACACACACTTGGCGCCATGCACTCCAAACCACAAAGGCTTGCCGGGCTTGATGGCGACGCGATGAAATACCGGTTTGACTCCGATGGCTTCCAAGGCCGCGCCAACGAGGTCGTACTTGCCCATGGAAACACCTCCGGTCGTCACCAGCGTGTCGGAGCCGGCAAGCGCTTCCTCGAACAGCCGTTCGAGGTAGCGGGGATCGTCGCGCGCGATGCCTAAGTTGGCGACCTGTGCGCCGCTGGCCCGGCAGGCAGCTTCCAATTGGAACGTGTTGCCTTCGCGAATTTGCGCCGCGCCTGGAATCTGGCTCGGCGGCACGAGTTCGTCCCCCGTAGTCACGATCGCCACCATCGGTCGTCTCAGGACCGCCACCGGATCCTGTCCAACGGCGGCCAAGAGCGCCAAGTCTGCGGGACGCAAGCGACGGCCGGCATGCAGCACCCTTTGGCCGACGGCTAGGTCCTGGCCGCGCGGGCAAACGTGTTGGCCGGGCGTGGGCCGGTCCTGCAAGCGCACCCGGCTGCCGCCATCCACGGTCGTCGAGCGCTCGACCATGATCACCGCATCGGCACCGAGTGGAAGCTCGGCACCCGTGTAGATCGCAGCGCAGGTGCCGCGCTCGAGCGGCCCAGCCAACGAGACCCCCGCGCGAGATTCGCCCACGATGGGCAAAGTCCGCTCGCCTTCCGGCGCCTGGTCGGCCTGGAAATCCGCGCTGTGCACGGCGAAACCGTCCATGGCACTTTTTTCGAAGGGCGGCAGATTTACGTCCGAAAGCGCTGCTCCGGCGAGCACGCGCCCGGCACTCGTGCCGAGCTCCACGTGCTCAACCTGCGTAATTGCTCTGGTGCGCTCTACAATGAGTTGCCAGGCTTGGGCCGTGCTTTGCATGACCTTGGCAGTCTAGCCGTTCGCCCAGCATGTCCCACCGCCCCATCGCGCCCATGACGTCCTCTACCTCCGCACAGGTCCGCTCCGCCGCGCGAGTTTGCGCCGGCTGGGTGCTGCTCCTCGCGACCTGCTGGACGGGTGCGTGCAGCAAGCCTCAGGCGCAAGAGGATGGGCAGTCCCAAATGAGCGGCATCCCCAAGCGCGAAGCCAAGCGCGTCTTGGTCGAGCCCGTGGTGGCGCGTGAAATGGTGCGGCGACTGGAAACCACCGCGCGCGTCGAGTCGGACCGCGAGGTGACGATTTTCCCCCGCTTGGCGGGGGTGGTCATCGAACTCTCAGCGGAAGAAGGACAAGTGGTCCAGGAGGGCGAGGTGCTCGCGCGGCTGGACGATCGCGACGCGCGCATCGCTTTGTACGACGCCAAGGCGGCGCTGGTGGATGCCCAAGCCAACTTGCCCAAGTTGGAACTCGCCATCCAAGAAGCGGCCCAACTGGTCGAGGCCGCGCGCCTGGGTTTCGAGCAAGCCGACCGCGACCACTTGCGCAACACGCGCATTGCCACGGGAGCCAGCGATCAACCGGGCTTGATCTCGCAGAAAGACTTGGATGCCAGCAAGCTGGCCCGCGACCAGAAACACAGCGAGCTATCCACCGCCAATTTGGCTTGGCAGAGAGCCAAGCTCGAGGCGGAGGCCGGCAAGGCCGCATTGGAGCGCGCCAGCCTGGCGGTGGAGCGCTCCGAGTTGAGCATGTCTTTCCTGCAGATCACGGCGCCGCTGACGGGCGTGATCGCCTCGCGCGCGATCAAGATCGGCGACTCGGTCTCCAGCGGCGGCGGCGCTTTCGTGTTGACCGATCCCAATTTGTTGCGCGTGGTCTTCTACCGGCCGCAGCGCGAGTTGTCCTTTTTCCAGCGCGTCCTCGAGCAAAACGGCTACCCGGCCGGAACTGCGCCGACCGCAGCCAATGGAAACGGCCGCGGATTGCCGGCCGACGGCCTGGAGATCAACGCCAAAGCCGAGGCCCTGGCGGGCCTCGAATTCCGCGGCACGATCGAGCGCATCGCGCCCGTGATCGACCCCGCGTCGGGAAATTTCCGCGTCACAGGCCGCATGCAGGTCGATGGCCTGAAAGCGGACGGTCAGAAATCGGGGCGCTTGCTGCCGGGCATGTTGCTGCGCCTGGAAATCGTCACCGAGCGCCGGCATGGCGCCATTTGCGTACCCAAGCGCGCCCTCAAACGCGAAGGTGACCTGCGCAGCGTATTCCTGGTTGACGCCGGCCACGCGCGCCGCGTGGAAGTGATCGAGGGCTTGAGCGACGACGAATTCGTCGAAGTCAGCCCGCGCCTGGACGAGGCACGCGCTTGGTTGGTGCAGGGCGCCCAGGTCATCGTGGTCGGCAACCGCGACCTGGAAGACGGCGCGCTTGTCCAAATCGAAACGCCGCAAGCCAGCGCACAGTAGCCATGGCTATGGAAAACCCTGGCGCGCCGGCTCCGGTTCCCGGCCGGCGCCTGTTCGACGCCGTGGTGGATCGCCCGGTCGCCATCACGATGGTGTTTCTGGCCACGGCGGTGTTCGGCTTCGTGAGCTTGAAGAAGTTGCCGGTCGATTTGCTGCCGGAAATCAGCTACCCGACGTTGACCGTGCGCACGTCTTGGACCGGCGCAGCGCCCGCCGACGTGGAAAACTTGATTTCGGAACCGGTGCAGGAGTCGCTGGCCACGATTTCCAAGTTGGTGCGGGCCACATCCATCAGCCGCTCCGAAGCCTCCGACGTGGTGCTGGAATTCGAGTGGGGAACGCCAATGACGTTTGCCGTGCAAGACGTGCGCGACAAGCTCGACAGCGTGTTC
>JAKFYL010000073.1 GCA_021730845.1 Planctomycetota bacterium
ATGGCGCCGCTGGCTGACCAAGGAAACGGCGTGGTGGGAGTCCGAAGGGGTTTCGATGCTCGAACGCCTGCCGGAGATGGAACCCGCGGAAGTCATCGCCGCGCTCACCGAGCTCGTGCGGCACCCGCTCTACCGCCACCAGGTCGCGCCCATGATCGTCGGTTTGCTGGACCGGGAAGCTCCCGAACTGCGGAGTGCAGCCTTGACGGCTCTCCAGCGCTTGGGTTCCGCCAGGGTTGCCGGGGCACTGATCGAGTACTTGGAAGATCCGAATGAGGAGTTCTCCAAGCAGGTACACGCGCTCCTGTGCGCGCTGACCGACCGCACTTTGCCGCGGCAGGCTATGGCTTGGCGCGTGGTCTTGGCGAGCTGACGAGCTCAGACTGCGGGTTCGCCGTTAAGCTACTGGGGCCATGGGCTCCAGTGACCTATACGATGCCGTTGCGCCGTTCCCCGAGCGCTTCAATCTTTGTCAGTACTTCCTCGACCACAACTTGGACGAAGGTCGTGCAGGTAAGACGGCGCTGATTTGCGGGTCGCAGCGGCGCACCTACGCACAAATCGTGCGCCGTTCCAAGCAAGTGGCCGCAGCCTTGCGGCGCGTGGGTGTACGGCCCGAAGAGCGCGTACTCATGGTGCTCCCCGACGGATTCGAGTTCGCCGAGACCTGGTTTGGCATCCTGCGTGCCGGCGCGGTCTTCGCCATGGTCAATCCGCTGCAAAAGCGCGAACAGTTCGTGGACTACCTCGAGTACACCAAGGCCCGCGTGGTCGTGGCCCACGCCGAAGTGCTTTCCGAACTGACTCCGGCTGTGCGAGCCGCGCGCGCGCCGGTCACGGTCATCGTCGTCGGTGGAGAAAAGGGCGCAACAGGCGATTACGAGCAATGGCTCGCGCGCGAGGATCCCAGTTCCAAGGAAGCAAGCGTAGATCCCACTGCACCAGACGACTTGGCCGGCTGGCTGTTCACTTCGGGTTCCACGGGCAAACCCAAGGCCTGCGTGCACACCCATGCGGACTTTGCCTACAACACGGAAACGTACGCATTGGGTGTGGCCGGCTACCGCGAAAGCGACATCTGCATCAGCGTGCCCAAGCTGTTCTTTGGCTACGCCACGGGAACGAACTTGATGTTCCCTTTTCGGGTGGGAGCTACCAGCGTGCTATTTCCCGAGCGCGTAACCGCGGAACTGCTTTCGGAGCTGATCGAGCGTCACCGTTGCACGTTCTTGACCAACGTGCCGACCATGATCAACAACATGCTGCGGCTTCCAGAATCGCAGGCGCGCGATCTGTCCAGCTTGCGAGTGAGCCTATCGGCCGGCGAGGCCTTGCCGGAAGCGCTCTACCAGGAATGGAAATCCAAACACGCCGTGGAGATACTCGATGGCATCGGCTCGGCCGAGATGTTCCACATCTACATTTCCAATCGCGAAGGGGACGTGCGCCCCGGCAGCCTGGGACGCGTGGTGCGCGGCTACGAGGCTCAAATCGTCGATTCGAACGGACACCCTGTGCCCGATGGCGAGCCAGGCCTCTTGCGCGTGCGCGGCGGTTCGACAGCTTTGTGCTATTGGGCCGACAAGAAGAAGTCCCGCGCAACGTTTCAGGGAGAGTGGTGCACCTCGGCTGACATTTTCAGGCGCGACGCACAGGGTTACTACTATTACGAAGGCCGCGCCGACGACTTGCTGAAGGTCAGCGGAATATTCGTTTCTCCGCTCGAGATCGAGAATGCATTGCTCGATCACCCCGCGGTCGCCGAGGTTTGCGTTGTAGGCAAGCAGGACTCCGACGCACTGGTCAAGCCGCTGGCCTTCGTCGTGACCCGCGCGGGACATGCCGGCAGCGAAGCGCTGGCGAAGGAACTCAAAGCCCACGTCAAGTCCAAGCTGGCGCCGTTCAAGTACCCGCGCTGGTTCGAATGGCGCGATAGCCTGCCCAAGAACGATCGAGGCAAGGTTGCGCGCAAGGAGCTCAAGGCCCTGTGCGAACCGAGCAGCGGATGAGCTAGGCGGGAGAAACGCGAGGCTTGACCGCCAAGTAGGGCTTGGGCCAGTTCTCCAGATCCACGCCGTAGCGCGAGGCTGCGTGTAGCGTGACGTAAGGATCCGTGAGATGCGCGCGCGCCAGTGCGCACAAGTCCGCACGCCCGGCGGCGATCACCGTATTGGCCTGGTCTACGTCGAGAATGGCTCCGACGGCCATGACGGGCACGCGTGCCTCGTGCCGGATGCGTTCGGCGAATCCGACCTGGTACATTCGGCCGTAATCCGGACGCGAGCGCGGATCGTTCCCGGCCGAGGAAACGTCGATCAAGTCGCATCCAGCTCGGGCTAGCGTCTGGGCAATGACCACCGATTCCGCGATGGTCTGACCGCCTTGATCGTCGAGCCAATCGCTAGCGGAAATCCGCGCTGCCAAGGGTCTGTCGTTGGGCCAGGCGGCACGCACCGCGCGTGCGACTTCCAACGGAAAACGCATGCGACCCTCCAGCGAACCTCCGTACTCGTCCGTGCGTCGGTTGGCAAGCGGAGACAAGAAGCTCGACAACAAGTAGCCGTGGGCCATGTGCAATTCGATGAGATCGAAGCCGGCGCGCAAGGAACGCAGCGTGGCGGATACGAACTCTTGCAAGATGACCTGCATGCCGGCTGCATCGAGCGCCTGCGGCACGGGCCAATCCGGCGCGAAGGGCAAGGCACTCGGACCCTTCGCCCGCCAAGCGGAACTGCTGCGCAAGGGGTTGTCGCCCTCCCAGGGCAAGTTGCAGGAGGCCTTGCGGCCAGCGTGCCCCAGTTGGATCCCTATTCTTGCTGGGGAATGTCGGTGCACGAAGTCCACGATGCGCTTCCAACCGTGCTCGTGCGCGTCCGTGTACATGCCCGTGCACCCCAATGTGATGCGGCCTTCGGCCGAAACGTTGGTGGCTTCCGTCATGACCAAACCGGCGCCGCCCACGGCGCGGCTGCCCAGGTGCACCAGGTGCCAGTCGCTCGGAGCGCCATCCTTGGACGAGTATTGACACATGGGCGAGACCACGACCCGGTTGCTCAGCGTCATCCCGCGCAAGTGGAAGGGCACGAACATCGGTGGGCGGCGCTCGCCCGCGCGGATCTTGAGGCCGTTCGCCTCCGAGAACCACCGATCCACACGGTCGACCAGGTCCGGGTCACGCAGGCGCAGGTTCTCGTAGGTAATCTTGCGCGAGCGGCTCATCAGGTTGAAAGTGAACTGCTCCGGAGCTTGAGGCAGGAAGCGTTGGCACTCTTCGAACCAGGCCTGGCTCACGCGCGCGGCGCGCTGCAATTTGGCTACGTCCAGGCGGCGTCCAGCCTCGTACACCCGCAACGTATCCGCGACCGAGCGCGAGTTGTCCTCGCACATGGCGCGCGCCAAGTAGATCGCATCTTCCATGGCCAACTTAGTGCCCGAGCCAATGGAAAAGTGGGCCGTGTGTGCCGCGTCGCCCACGAGCACGACATTGCCTGCGTGCCAGTTCTCGCAGATCACCTCGGGAAACGTGCGCCACAAAGATCGATTCGAGAGCAGTCGGTGGCCGTCGAGGTGGTCGGAGAACAGCCGCTCGTAGTAGGCGACCGTACTTGCTTCGTCCGCCGTGTCGAGTTTGGCCTTGCGCCAGGTGTCTTCGTGGCATTCGACGATGAAAGTCGAGAGCGTTTGGGCCCCGCGCTGGAACGGATAGGCGTGGACGGTGTGCAGGCCGTGTTCGTTCTCTCGGAACAGAAACGTGAACGCATTCAGGGGCAGCGTGGTGCCTAGCCAAGCAAACCGGCAGCGCCCCATCTTCACCGTTGGGCGGAAGACATCGGCCATGCGCGTTCGCAGGGCGCTGTTCACGCCATCGCCGACGACCACCAAGTCGGCGGCCGGCAGGGTACCGACTTCAGCCTGGAAGACCAGGTTCACCCCCAGAGCGCGGCAGCGCTCGTGAAAGATCTCCAGCAGGCGCTTGCGCGACAGGCCGCAAAAGCCGTGGCCCTTGGAGCGCACGCACTGGCCGTGGATGTGTGTCTCGATGTCTCCCCAATACACGAAACTGCGCCGGATTTCGGCGAAAGACTCAGGGTCCGCCTCCTGGAAGCCCTCTAGGGTCTCGTCGGAAAAGACCACGCCCCAGCCGAAGGTGTCGTCGGACCGGTTGCGTTCCCGCACCGTGATCGACACCTCAGGACGGGCCTTTTTCATGAGAATGGCGAAGTACAAACCCGCCGGTCCGCCGCCCACGCACTCGATACGCATGGGGACAGATCCTAGCGTCC
Organism: Planctomycetota bacterium; assembly: GCA_021730845.1. Lineage (GTDB taxonomy): Bacteria > Planctomycetota > UBA1135 > UBA1135 > JAKFYL01. The sequence continues at coordinate 4,284 of JAKFYL010000073.1, forward strand.
AAGACGCCGCCGGCCTCGGGTGGTAATCTCCTCGTCCCATGAGCGATCTAGCTGCGCAGACGTGGCCCGAAGCCGCGTCCGTCTTGCACGAGCGGACCGTGGCTATCCTGCCCATCGGCAGCACGGAACCCCACGGGCCGCACCTGGCCCTCGACACCGATGTGACCATCGCTCAGGCACAGGCGCGGCGCGCCGCGCAGAAGTTGGAGTCCCTGGGCGTCACGGCAGTGGTCTTGCCGCCCTTGTCGTACGGCTTGACGCGTTACACGGACGGCTTTGCGGGCACCATCAGCCTGCAGCCCGGGACCCTGTGGGCATGCCTCGAGGACATCGTGATCGCGCTCGAGCAGCAGGGGGTGCGTCAGGTCGTCTTTTCCAACGCCCACCTCGAGCCGGCGCACGTCAGAATCTTGCGCGGCGTAGCAGGTGACCATCCGACGCGCGGCCCCTACAAGGCGCAGGTGCTTTTTCCGGACAATACGCGCCGGCGCTGGGCCCAAACGCTCGGCGAAGAATTTCAAAGCGGCGACTGCCACGCCGGCCGCTACGAATCGAGCCTGGTGCTCGCCGCCGATCCGAGCCACGTGCGCGAAACCGAGCGCGCGCAACTCATTCCGCTGCGTATCGACTTGATCGACAAGATGGCCGCGGGTGTGACCAGTTTTCGCGCCGCGGGCGCCGACAGGGCCTATTGCGGCGACCCCGCGCGCGCATCGGCGCGCGAAGGACAGGCGCTGCTGGAGTCCCTGGCCGACATGGTCGTGACCAGCGTGCGCGAAACTTGGCCTGATTTGTTCGCATGACTGCCTTCCTGACCCAACAGACCGTTCGTTTCGGCCATGTGGACCCCGCGGGAATCGCCTATTACCCGCGTATCTATGATTACATCCACGAAGCCTTCGAGGAGCTCTGGGAGCGCCACGTGGGCGTGCTGTATTACCACTTGATTCAGGAACGCAAGATCGGCTTTCCCCTAGTGCACTCGGAAGTGGATTTTGCCAATCCGCTGCGCTTTGGCGACCGTCCGGTCGTGCGCGTCACATGCTTCCAAATCGGGCGCGCGTCCCTAGGGCTGAGGTACCTCTACAGCCTGGACAAGGCGTCCTGCATCGACGCGCGCATGATCACGGCTTGCATCAACTTGGAGCGCATGCAGTCCATTCCGATTCCAAGCGAGTATCGCGGCCGCTTCGAATCCATCCTGGAACCCCTGCCCGCAAAGGAAACGAGGAAACGGTGAGGATCAGTTCCATGCACGGCCGGGGACGGCCGGTATTCAGTTTCGAGTTTTTCCCGCCCAAGACGGATGCGGGGGCAAATGAGTTGCTCGATACCGTCGCCGATTTGAAGTCGGCCCTCGCTCCCAATTTCGTCTCGGTGACCTACGGCGCCGGGGGATCGACGCGTGAGCGCACGCTGGAGCTCGTAACGCGTATTCAGAACGAATTGCGCATCACTTCGATGGCGCACATGACCTGCGTGGGCTCCGACGAGAACGAAATCTGCGAAAACGTCGGACGTTTGATCGGCAACGGTGTCGAGAACATCTTGGCCCTGCGCGGCGACCCGCCCAAGGGCGAGACGCAGTTCAAATCCGTTCCCGGGGGGTTCGCGCACGCGACCGAGCTGATCCAGTACCTCGAGGACAACTACCAAGTCGATGTGGGCGCAGCTTGCTATCCCGAAAAGCACGTCGAATCCAATGACGCTGTCCAGGACTTGATGTGGACCAAGGCCAAAGTGGCCAACGGCGCAGGGTTCCTGATCACGCAGTTGTTTTTCGACAACCAGCACTATTTCGACTTCGTCGAGCGCGCCCGCGACCAAGGCATCAAAGTGCCGATCGTGCCGGGGATCATGCCTATTACCAACGTGGCCCAGATCGAACGCTTCACCAAGATGTGCGGCGCCACGATCCCGCCCGAGCTCTCCGATCGCTTGCACCGAGTGCAAAATGATCCGGCAGCAGTCATGGCCGCTGGAATCGAGCACGCCGTCCTTCAATGCCGGCGCCTACTCGAAAGCGGCGCGCCGGGACTGCACTTCTACACACTCAACAAGAGCTACGCGACGCGTTCGATCCTGGCCGCTGTGCGCAAGGTGTAGGCTGCCGTCGGTACGGTTTCAGGCTCGCGGTCCGTCGGTACGGTGCCAGGCTCGAATCCCACACCTTTGGTGGTACGGCGGTACGGTGCCGTCGGTACGGTGCCAGGCTCGAATCCCACACCTTTGGT
>JAKFYL010000048.1 GCA_021730845.1 Planctomycetota bacterium
GGGGCTGGGCGGGGGGCATCAAGGCAATACGACTCCCCCGGGTACCACACAGCGGCCTTAGGAGGAAGGCGGGGAGGAGGTGCCCAGGCACGGGCTATTGGTGCGAACCAGAGCCTGTGCCTAGACCGCTTCCCTACAAACGCTGCGCGCGGGTTTGCCAGACTCGCCGCGAGAAATAGTAGCCCACCAAGACCAGGACGATGCCCGCGATCCAGGGCATCGTCCTGCTGCGTTGGTTGGTAGAGCCGTCCTGGCCGTTTGCCTGCGAACCGGAACGCTGGAGTGCGGTATTCGCTAGTCCCACTACGTGGAACAACAACGGATCAAGCAGAGTCGGTTTCTCCTGGTGGGCCAGCCTGCGCGCTCGCAACGCGGCCACGTCGAAAGGTACGCCCTCGACGAGCACCAAGCGCTGCAACGGCTCCGCGAAAGCCAGCGCTCCTTCGACACTGACTTCGACCCGCGGAAGCACGACCGTCGGTGTTCCCCAGGCAAGCAATGCTCCAGATAGGAGATGGGCCCCGTCGTCACCCCGGCGCATGGTTCCACGTCCGGCGTTGCATACACTCAACAGCACCAGGCGTGGCGGGCTTGGGCCAGAGAACTCGTCCGACCAGATCACCTTGGTGCCCACCAATTGAATCCCCTGCGGACGCGTTCGAGCATCGTCCGTAACGCCATGCCCGATGATGTGCAGGAAGTCCAGGCGTTTGTGATCGTGCGTTGCCAGCGCACTGGCGAGGTCTGGCGCGGATTCGATGAGCTTTAGTTCGATGCCACTCTCCTCGAGAGCCAGGCGCTTGCGCTCCATGTGCGAGAGATTGAGCTCGACCTTTGGCCCAGCAAATCCAGAGCTCGCCGCGCTTCCAGAGCCGAGCAAGATTCGCCCTTGAAGGGGCCCAGCGTCTGTCCGCGAGTCGCGCTCCGCTTGCGCTCGAAGAGCCAAGGCGACGGGCAGCGAGGGGAAGTACGTAAGCGCGAGCTTCAGTCCCAAGGGCACGCCGTCCTCGCCTTGCAATACCTCGAAGGGGATGTATCCGACGCTGTCGAGACCGACCACGGAAACAGCCTCCCATCCGGCCGTGCGAGCGCGCAACGCCGGCGAAAACAGCATGCCGAACATGGTGCTAGCCGCCGCTCGATACTGCGCGTCTTGTGCCGGCGCTTGGGATTTTTGAGCCTCCAAGACGGCACTCAGCAAACGTAGCCGGGCGCGATCCAAAGTGACTTGATCGAGGTCTAGGGCCAAGCAATCGATGCCTTCCCGGTCGATAGCGAACACATGCATGCGCACGCGTCCGGGAAGGTACACCAGCACCCCGTTCGACCCGTCGAGGAGCGTGGCCCGAACTTGTTCGATAGTTGCGGCCTGCGCCCCCATCAAGCGTGCCAAGGAGCCAATTTCCTGCAGTGCGAGCACGTCGGTCAGGCCGCGCTCTGCGCCTTGCTGCGGTCCGTGCAGGCGCAGCCGAGCGCGGATCAGCTCGGATAGCAGCCCGCGACGGTCATCGAAAAACAGGGGCCCGCGTCCGACCGGCGACGCTGGTTCTTGTTTCCAGACATCCAAGAGGCTCGTGAGTGCTTGTTCGGCTTCGGCAACCGCTGTCCCTATGGTCTCTGGGTCGGTTGGAAGCTCCAATGCCAGGCGCAGCTCGAGCCCCGCCAAGACCATGCGCGGGTGCATCTGGGAGGGCTCGCGATTGCCTGACAGCGCCGTGCGAACGGCGCGCAGGTGCTCACCGGCAAGTTCCGGTTGTCGGCGGTCGAGAAACCAAGTAGCGAGCTGCATGCGCGCAAAATTGCGCTCGGCTTGGGCAGTGGATGGGTGCTCGATCGCTTCGTGCAGCCACACGCTGGCTTGCGGATCGGCCTCGTCCCCGCACAAGGCCTGATCCACGACGCAGCGCGCCACTCGGATCGAGATTTTCGTCAGCAGGGCCGGATTCGAGGCCTGCAGGCGGGTGTAGGTTGGACTCGAGCGGAATTCCTCCCAGAGCGCCAGTGCCGCATCGAAGCGTTGCTGGGCGTAGCAGATCCGCACCTGCATCCAGATATCCGTTCCGGCTTGGGAATCGTCCGACCCATTGCGGGTCCATTCATAGGCTTGTTTGGCGTCATCGAACGCCAAATCGAGCAGGCCCTTTTCGAGCTGCAGTTGAGCTCGCGTCCGAAACAGTGCCGCGCGCGAAGACCGGCCCAAATCCGAGTCTGCATCGCTGGCTCGTTGCAGACTACGCTCCGCTCGCGCGAGGAAGTCTTCGCAGTCCTTCCAGTTGACGGCGTTCAAAGCCACATCTGCCGCCAGCACTTCCACATACGTACCTTGGACGCCTGCCTGCCCCGTCCACGGCAGCAGAATTTTTGCAAGCAGCTGCTGTGCATCGCCGAGCCGCGAGCCATTTGCCAGGTCGACGACGCTGCGGATTTCTACTTCGAGCAGGGCCGCATGGGTCAAGTCAGGCACGCGGCCGACCAGCGCATGCGCGGCCTCGAGGGCCGGGAATACCAGGTCCCGAACCTCTTGGTGCCAATCCTGGTTGCCCCAGTAGGTTCCGACGGAACGGGCGGTATCGACCACCAGCTTGGCGGTGGGCCAATCGGGCTGCCACGATTCTTGCAGCCGCGCGGCCAGTGCGATGATGCGCTCCGCGTTGGCCCGCGCGGTGGGAAGGTACTCCGCCCATGGATCGGCCTTGGCCGGAACGGCCTGCGTTTCCTGGGCGCGGCCGAGCAGGACAAAAATCGCTAGGGCGAATCCGAGATAACCAAGGGCGCGGAGACGCCCTCGACCAGGGACTTGTTGACGTCCAGCACTTCGACGGTCACCGAGAGTTGTTTGCGCTGCTCGAGCAACTTGCGCCAGGGGGGGGTGAGCGTCCACGGGTTGGCCTCCGTTCGCACTTCGAGCAGGACTTCTGCCCCGGAGTGTGCGCGTGCACGCAGATGATACTCGGCGCCATCCGAGCCGGCTCCACGGATCCTAAGGCGCAGAGTCTCGCCGCTGCGCTCCAGTTCGAGCGCGATGGTATCGCCCAGCATGGGCCGCGGGTTCGGACCAAGGGAATGCCGCTCTGTGCCGCTGCGCCACCAAAACACGACTACGATGCTGGCCGCGATCAGTCCCGCCAGGGCCAGGCTGCCCGGGCGCCAGCGTCGAGCCTGCCGGCCTGGATGCGCGGCCTCGAAGGTCCGGCGCGCGAGCGCTAGATCGGCTGGATCGGGTGCCTGGGACCGAGTTTCTTGGCGCAGGGCCTCCATGTGGGAACGCTCGGAATCCAAGTCGCTCTGCAAGCGGCGCAAATGTGCCAGTTCGCGGGCGAGCTGGGGCTCGGCCGCCAACCTGGCGCGCACTGCTGGCTCATCGGGACTCAGCGCCCCAGTCAAGAGCTGAGCCAGCAGTGCGTCGTTATCTCCCTCGGGCTTCACCTAGCGCCTCTCATTCGTGGTTTCCCAAGTGCCAATGAGCTCCTTCAATTTCCGCAAGCTGCGGTAGTACCGCGTCTTGACGGTATTGGACAGCAAGCCAGTGTGCGAGCTGATCTCCTCGAAGGTGAGGCCCTGGAAGTGTTTCAATCGCAGGATTTGGGCATCCTGCTCCTCGAGCCGCCCGACGGCCGCAGCCAAGCGCTCGCCATCGATTTGCGCCTCGACCACGTTGGCACGCTCGTGGTCGGGCTCCGCCAAGGCCTGCACGCGTTCCAGGCGCCTAGCGCGGCGTTCGAGGCCTTTGTGGAATTGGGTCACCGCAAAGCCCAGGGCCCAGCGCTCGAGCGGGCAGCGCCCGTCGAACAGCGACAGCTTGCGCCACATGGCCAGCAGGGCCTCTTGCAGCACGTCTTCCAGGTCGTCCGGGGACAATGGCGCTCCGCGCCGTCGGTTGTGCAAGCGCAACACCAGCGGCAGGCACGCCACGCGCCTAACCAGGACTTCGGCCGCCGCGCGGTCACCCATCAAGACCTTGCGGATCATCGCCAAGTCCGCACTTCCGTCCGCGGTCGCTTGCGCAATGGCATCCACCTGCGTGTCTTCTGACATGGCCTGTGTGCCATTCTTGCCCCCTAGATCGTGACGGGGATCGTGACGGGGATCGTTCCTGGGATCGGGCCGGATGTGGGCCCCAAGCTTGGACCAGCAGCGCAAGTCCAGCTTGCGTCCTAAGGTTGGGGCAGGCAACGGTAGCAGATAGCGGTTCAAGGCGACAATTCCTGGTCGGGCCCGTGTAGCGCGCCAGCGGTATCCCCGGCGGTGCCCAGAAAAGTTTCGCACGCAGCGCGAGAATTTCGCCGCCCGGCCCCGTCCCACAAACGCGCGCACCGGAGCCCGCGCCTGCGCGAGATCCGGTGCTAGTTGGAGCGGCTGCAGGGCCAGGGCTTGCTTTGCCCGCTCTGGCCCCGCTTCGCGCGCGCTACGGCTTGAGCGCTTTGGCCGCCGCGTAGTGGTGCACAGCCACACCCTGGAACAGCGGCCAGACTTGCAGCGCTTTGCGGACCAAAGTCAGCTCGTCTTCCATGCGCTTTTGTCCCTCTTCGGCGAAGGTCAGGAACCCGTCCGCCGAACCCAGATCCGCGGTCTCGACCGCAATCATCGTGCGGCCCAGCTTCAAGTCGGCGTAGGTCACGTGCAAGATCCCATTGGGACCCCAGGCGCGATCGCGGTACGCCAGCAGCACGCGCACATCGGCATACTCGGCTTCATACGAGGCCAGCGAGCGGCCAACCGGCGACAGACCGAGTTTGAGCGAACTGAGCTTGGCTTCGTCGTCGAACCAAAACGGCGAGCACTTGTAGTAGGGCATCTCGCCCAGGATCTTCTTGGTGCCGGCGAGCCAAGTGACGTAATCCTCAGCCGCGGCTTGGGTGTTGTCCCATAGGTTGTTCTTGGTCTGGCTCCCCTCCGCATAGGTCACCGCATAGGGCAGCGAGTCATCCACCAGCCCGTGGAACAGGCCTGAGTCGACGATGCCTTGGACCAGGAAAAAGCCCTCGTGATGCGAGGTCGGCTGGTCGGGCAAACCCGCGTTGGGAGAGACCGTGAACCAGCCATAGCCGATCAAGGCGCGTACTTGCAGCTTCTTGTGCTTGGCCGCGGACACGAATTCGCTGTAGCGCTCCAAAGCTCCGCTCGCGCCGTAGCCGACAGGCGACGCTTCGATCGCCAGGCTCGTGTACTTGCCTTTCTTGGCAAAATCTAGGAGATCCTCGGTCGCCTGTGCGTCGCCGGGGATGGAAGAATCCCAAACGAAAAGCATGCGGTCCTGGCCAGGAAGCGTGGCGTTTTTGTCGCTGCCCGCAAAGCTCATCGACTTGCCGTTCCCGCCGCCGGCAAGCGCAATGCCGGCCAGAATTCCAAACGCTGCGCAACCTAGTAGCCCTTTCTTCATGCACGTCCCCTTTGCCATGTTCGAGCCTGCCCCGGAGCGCGCGCGAGCAATTTGCTGCGCCGCGCTTTCCGCCCTCCATTTCGACCCGCGCTTGTACGCGTTTTGAACAATTCGCGGTGAGACGAGCGCGCGGCGCAGATTCGATGGGTCGATGTTTCCTGGTCTTTTCGACTTTGAAACGTCATCGACCCGGCGGCCCCGCTCGCGCGGGCTTTCAGTCCTTGGATTTGCGAGGTTTGGACCCAGAGTCCGGCGCCTTGGATGCCTGGGCCTTGGGGGCTTTGCGGCTTGGCTCTCGGGCGTCGGCTTTCGCACTCGCGGCAGACACGGGCTTTTCGGTAGCGCTCGTCGAAGCCGAATCGGGTTTGGAGTCCTTGGGCTTGGACTCCTGACTCTTTTCGTTTTGCTGGCCGGCTTTGTAGGACTCCGACCGATAGTCGGTGATGTAGAAGCCGTCGCCCTTGAACAAGAAGCCCGCGCCAGCGCTGATCAAGCGTTCGAGCTTGGCTTTGCCGCAGGCGGGGCACTTGCGCTTGGGTTTTTCGGTGATCGAGTGAAAGATCTCGCTGCGCTTCTTGCAGGCGTTGCAGCGGTACTCGTAGGTCGGCATGGGGTAGGTCCTACAATCCGAACCTAGCTGGCATCGGCCGAACTGGCCTTGGACTCGGGTTCTGCGGCGACGACTCGAACTTGTGCCGGCCGCAAGACGTGGCCGCGAAACGTATAGCCTTCGCGCAAGACGTCGAGGATCTCGCCCGGAGCGTGGTCGCCAGAGTGCGCCGTGGATACTGCTTGGTGCAGCGCCGCATCGAAAACGCGCGCATGGGCGATTTGCTGCACGCCCTCCTGACGCAGGATGGCCAGCATCTGGTCGCGCGTTTGGCGCACCCCTTGGGCGAACGCTCGCGTTTCCTCGGAGTTGGTCTTGGCCGATAATGCGAAATCCAAGTGGTCGACGACGGTCAGCAAGTTGGCCAGCAAAGATTCCAGCGTGCGTCGCACGGCGTTCTCGATATCGGATTGTTGCCGGCGGCGCATCGTTTTTCGACCGCGTGTTGAAGTACTTCGAGTAGAGCCATGAGTGATCCTTCGAATTCTGTCAACTCCACCAATAGCGAAGCGAACGCGGCCCT
>JAKFYL010000294.1 GCA_021730845.1 Planctomycetota bacterium
AGGCTCGATTCCGACACCTTTGGTGCCAGGCTCGTTTCCTGCGCACGCTGTAGCGTGCGCAGGAAACGAGCCTGGCACCAAAGGTGTCGGAATCGAGCCTGGTACCGTACCGCCGTTCCGCCGTTCCGCCGTTCCACACTTCGCCGTACCGTTCCGCACCTCACCGCACTTCACCGCACCGCACCGTTCCGCCAACTACGTTAGAGCACGTCTTCGCGGTACACCCAGCGGCGCTTGCGCTCGATTTCCTTGCGCCGCGCAACCAAGCGCCACAGAGAGTCCGGTCCCATGACGGTGAGGTACTCGCGCCGACCTCCGCGTTCGTCGGTCAATTCCACGCTGCCGGAGACCAAGCCCACCAAGCGCTTGTCCCATTTGGAGCGGCCGGTCACGAAGACTCCGGCTCCGATTTGGTCGGCCGAGTCCTTCACGTCGTCAGGCATCGACAGCAAGAGTCCTTCGACTCGGCGGTCGGTGCGCACGCTGGCCTCGGCCTGCCACGTCTCGCCCCCGCGCCGGCCGACGATTTGCACGCTGTCCCCGCGCTTGAGGCGTTCGAAGAACAGCGGCACGGCGGGCAAACGGATTTCCACTTCCGCCGTGTACAGTCCGCCTCCGAGGGGTTCGATGGTGGTCTTTTCCAGCGATGGACCGTCGCCAAACCACGCCGTGATGTCCACGTCGCCGGCTCCGGCGGTGCGCCCCAGGAAAACCACGCCGTAGTCGGTCGACACACCCAGTTCCCGCCCGCCTTCGGTGCGGATGGTCAGCATGGGGTCTTGAAGGTTGCGCGTGCCTTGGCAGGCCCCGAGCAGGGCAACCAGCAGGGGACCTAGCAGGGGACCTAGCAGGGGCCCTTGCAGGGTAGGGAGCAGAACAAAGCGCGTGCGGCCGGGGTGGAGTGCGTTCACTTGGCGAGGTAGCGTTCGAGGGCGGACATGTAGATTTCGTTGTCGGGTGCGAGCTCCGAGGCCAGGCCCAGGTGCACTTTGGCTTCTGGGGCCTTGGAGAGGCCTTTCATGTGCGATGACTCGATATCGAGATCCATCTCGCCGAACCCAATGATTAGAGGGCCATCGATCAGGAGCATCCCAAGATCGAAACGATACACAGCATTCAAGGGATCCCGCTGGACGGCCTCCTCCAGATCCTTGCGCGCTTCATCGCGCTTGCCTTGAGCCATTCTGGTGCGGGCCCTGGTCCACCAGGCGCGCGGGTCTGCGATGTCCTGGCTGATGGCGAAATCCAGGTCAGCCGATGCCTCAGCGAGCGCTTTTTTCAGGCTGTCCGCGTCGTCGGCGTTCATTTGCCCCTGGATCACGGAGCGGTAGGCGCGTTTGAAGCGGGCTTCGGCGCCCTGGATCGGGATGGCGGCCACGAAATCCTTCCACTCCTTGTCGAGGGCCGCCACAGCCGCATCGTCATTCTTGCCGACCAACGTTTGCATCACCACTCGCCGAATTTCCTGCGGCGATGCCTCCTTGGCGGCTCCGGTCTTGCCGTAGGGCACGACCCTGAACACGACGCTCTTGTCCAGCGTGTAAATATCCTTGAAGAAGCGATCGAAGCCCTTCTTGTACTTGGGCGTTTCGTTCAAGAAATAGACGAACGACCAGGCGTGGGCGTATTCGAAGGCCGTGAAATCCTCCTGCTCGACCTCGAACAACGCCGCCAGCGTCACGGCATCGCCGCTTTGAATCGCAAGTTGCACCGTCAACACCCGGTCGGTTTGGATCTTGCCGGAGTTGATGACGAGCTTGCCGTTCTTGCCTCGTTCGACATCGGCCGAACCGAAGTAATCGGCTAGCGCCTCATTGAGCCAGATCTGCGCCTTGTACTGGGGCTCGATCAGGTGCGTGATCAAGTGCGTGCCTTCGTGCAGCGCAACCCACTGGCTGATGGATGGCTCCTGGTAGTCGTGGTAGAAGTTCAAGGTCATTTCGTTGGGGTCGAAAAAACCCGCCACACCCGGAGACATGCCGGTGAGCTTGGTGAATTCGCTCCGATTCTTGAAAATCTTCACGACCATTTTCGTGCGCCGCAGGCTGGGCGCGACTTTGATGGAGAAGCGCTTGTCCATCAAGTTGTAGTACGTTTCGAGCAACTCGCCGTAGTAATCGATCCATTCCGGCGAAGTGTTCGAGCGAATCTCGAAGTGCGAAGTCTCCTTGACCCAAGCGTTGGAGAATTCCGCGTGCAGTGCGAGCTCGTCAGCGCGCTTCTTGCCGGCTTCGAACTGCTTCTTGAGTTCTTGTTCGTAGCCAGTCTTCGAGTACCAGCGGCCCTGGTAGCGCACGAACCCCTGGGCGAGCTTTTGCTTTTCGTCTTCATTGGCCGGCACGTATTCGGACATGTCGCCCTCGATCTCGACGGCCTTGACCAGCGACTTGTCGGGCAGCACGACTTCGCCGTGTTCGAACGTGAGCACGTAGCCGGCGTCCTTGGGACGGGCCTTCTTGGGCACCAGAATGCGCCCATCCGTGGTCACCAAACGGTCGGCGGACGCCGGCACCTGCGAAAAACAGGACAGCGCAGCCAAAAACAAAGCGAGCTTCTTCATGCGGGATGGTCCGCCGGGGCCCCGGCGTGAATGTAGGGAGTCGTTCATCAAAGGCTGAGGATGTAAGCCTTCCAGCACGCTTCGAGTTCGCCCATGTCGATGCCCTCGAAAGCGGCGGCCAAAGCCTTGTCCAAGTCGTCGGTGATCACCAGCGTGCGCAAATACGTGTCCAAGATCTTGTCCCACTTGGGATTCCAGCCGCGCGCGCTTTTCTTGCCTGTGCGCAGGAAGTACACCATCGCCCACCCCTGAGCATAGTTGCGATATACGTTGGGCGGACCCGAAGGATCTTGCGGGTGTCTGGCTTGGCTGTAGTACTCGGGCTGGGTGAACCTGAGAATCTTGTCCCAGGGCTGGTGGTAGTCCTTGCGCAAGGCCTCTTGAATCAGTCCTTCGCGCCAGTCGAAGGGTTTGAGGAAGAAGCGCTTGGCGCGGTACTCGTAGCCGCTGTAGAAGTCGCCGGTGCCCTCGTTGTACCAAGAGTGCGGTGCGAGGGCCCCGAAGAAGTAGTAAATGTATTGGTGGAAGGCCTCGTGATTGAGCGTGGCCCATGTATCTCCTCGGCCGCCACTGGCCTTGTCGTCGAAGATCACCAGTTCTTCGGCGCGCGAGTTCCAATAGCCGGCAGTACCCATGCTACCGCCGTAACTTACGTACTCGTCCAAATTGGAGCACACGCGCACAACGCTGCAGCGTGAACGTTCCATAGGATCTGCCTTCTTGGTCGTGGGCTGACCGGGGACGGGTGGGGCTGCGTCTTCCTCCGCCTCGTCGTCCTCTTCCTCCTCTTCGGGCTTGGCGCCCGAGTCGCCCTTGGAATCGCCCGTTTCCTTGGCCTCGCCTTCCGGGGGAGTGCCGTCTTTTTTCTCCTTCTCCTCCGCGTCCTTCTTGGCCTGCTTCTCCGCGCGAAGCTTGGCCCGCTCCTGGTCGGCAATCTTGTTCAATTCCTCGGCCAGCGCGGGCGGGTACGTTTCTTCGTACACCAGCCGAATCGCTTCCAGGCGCTCCTTGACTTCTTGGATGAAAGGCCGGTCGGTGTTGTTGGTGACGATGAAGTAGTTGGGCGTCTCTTCCAGGATCCAGCCAGGATTCGTCGCCATTTGCTTTTGCAATTCAAAGCGCTTGAGATCGCGCACGCTCGTACCAGCGGCCCCTTCCATGTTGGCCAGTTGGTTGGCCTCGCTCAGTTGAAACGTAAGGGCGATGGTCTGGAAGCTGCGCACGGATTTGCCCCATTTCTTGGGCTCGCCCGCGCCGTTGAACACCAAGGCCACGTCGACCTCCGGGCTGACCGGAAAGACGGCCGCATACAAGCCCAAAAGTCCGCCGTCGCTGTTGCCGATGAATTCCAATTGCCGGCCGACGAGCTTGCCTGCCTTGACCTCGGATTCGATGGGCTTTTCCCACAGCGTTCCGGGCGGTACCAATCGGTCCATCCACTTGTCGATGGACTTGGCTCCCAGAAACCGACTGGACTGCACCGGTTTGCCGTCGGCGTCCTTGCCCTCGGCTAGCTGCGCGCGGCGGTCGAATTTGACGATCCACAACTCGGCGTCCCAATTCAGGATCTGTTTCGCTTGCTTGATCGAGATGCCCGCACCGCCGCTGGGCGCGTACTTACCAATCAAATTGGGATCGCCGGGCTGGGCGGGGATGAAGTTCCAATCGGCCGGCGGCTTGAAGCGAAACCCCAGGTCGACCTTTTCCTCGTAGTACTTGGCTCCGGGCTTGGAGGCCTGGGCCATGGCAGGGCTCGAGAATTCCGCGGCAAGGCACGCTGTGGCAAGCAAGATGGCATAGAGCCTGTGCATGGTCCCCCTATAGAGCTGATGGTTGTGCATGGCGAGCGATTCAGAGCGCCACCCAAGCCGCCTCCAAGATACTGGAAGGCACCGTGGATGCGCGGGTTCGTGGGCGCTGGTCTGGAATCTAGAGAGCCGGTTGCGCGGCTTCTCGCACTCTACTCAAACGCGTAGGGCGCCGGAGCGCAAGGTGAAAGCCGTCCGCGCTATCCGGCGGACCAAACGGCTACGAACCGGTTTTTTCCAAACTTTCAACGACCAGGGTCGTAGAGCGCCCCGTTTGAGTTCCTTGCGGCCGGTCCGCAAACTCTCCCCCAAACCTAGCCCATACGAACCGCACCATGCGTCCCATCGCCCTCGTATTCGGAGTCCTGCTGCTAGCGGCCCTGGCGTTTGCCTGGTGGACGCTGCGGCCGATTGAGTATTCCAAGTCGACCGTAGCGGGCCCTGTATCCGCAGCCGACTCCACTCGGCAATTCCCCGCAGCTGGAGAACCGGCCGGCCCCGCCCTGCAAGCGGCTACGGCAACCGCCGACGTTGCAGAGAGGCGCAGCCAGGCGCCTTTGGCTGTGACACCTGCCAAACAAGCCGACGAGCGGTCGGCTGAGGCAGCTCCGGAGGTTACGGCCACGGGACAAGTGCTCGACGATCAAGGCCGGCCTGTGGTCGATGCGCGGGTCATCCTCGCCACCGGCGGGGTGCTCTGGGGCGCCCCCTTGGACGCTCCCAAGGAGGACTCCGGGCAACTCCAGGGCAAAAACAGCAATCGCAAGGAAGCCAAGACCGATGCCGAGGGGCGCTTTGCGATCGCGGGCCTCAATCCCGGAAGTTTGAGGGCTGCCGTGCGCAAGAAAGGATTCGCGCCCCTGGACGTGGCGGACCTGCGCCTGCCGGCGGAGGCCACGTTCGACCTTGGCGCGCTGACGCTGGTCGTCGGCGTCGAAATTTCCGGACGGGTGGTGGACCACACGGGGCGCGGGGTCGCCGGGGCCCAGCTCTTGCGCGGCGCTCCCCAAGCCTTCGGCGGCTTCGTGCTCCTGGAAGGACCGGACAGCTTGCGCGGCTCCATAGCTGCGGTCAGCGCGGCAGACGGCACCTTTCTGATCGACCAGATGGCGGCCGGTCCGTTTCGATTGCGCGTAACCAGCGAAGACCATCCCACCCTGTCCTACGAAGGTGCGACCCAGCGCCCGGGAGAGCGCATCGCGGGCTTGACCTTGCAGATGGAGCAGGGGTTCACGATCGAAGGCAGCGTGCAAGGTGCCAGCGCGCAACAACTGCAAGGCCTGCAGCTGCGCGCCAGCCCAAGCTCCGCCAAGACTCCGGATGAGGCAGCCGAACTTAGTCCGTTCTTGCTCGAAAGCAGCACGGATGCGCGCGCTTGCGAAGTGCAGGCAGACGGTCGCTTTGCCGTGCGTGGCTTGCGCGCTGGTCGCAAGTACCAACTGAGCACGCGCAAGCAGATCGCGGGCTTGGAGGGCTTCGAATTCGGAAGTTCCCTGACCCAACCCAAGCTGGCTACGGCCGGCGACCGCGGGGTTGTCTTGACCTGGATGTCCGACGCCACGCTGCTGTTCCGCGTGGTCGACGCCAAGACGCGCGCGCCGGTGACATCCCTGTCGGCCAGAGCCAGTTTCCAAGTCGGCCTGGGAGACCCATACTTGGAAAGCAATCCCAGGGCCTATCCGGAAGGTCTCGTGAGTCTCGCCGGTCTGCGTCCGCCCACGCCCGGTGATCGGGCGCAACTGAGCGTCGTCGCCCCAGGTTACAAGAAGTACGAGCAAACAGGCATCGCCGTGCAAGTCGGCGACGAGACGAATCTCGGGGAGATCGCCCTCGAGCCAGCAGCGGCGCTGCGCGTCGAAGTGCGCGATACCTCCTCCGGCCGGCCCGTGGCGAACGCGCGCCTGCTCTTGAAGCGCGCGCCAAAGCCGAAGCCTGCCGGCGTCATCTCGCGCTCGCGCATCGTCGAAGCCTCCAGCGAGGGCGAACTCGAGGTCTTCGAGGAAGTCATGGGCCGCAATGC
>JAKFYL010000162.1 GCA_021730845.1 Planctomycetota bacterium
AGGCTCGATTCCGACACCTTTGGTGCCAGGCTCGTTTCCTGCGCACGCTGTAGCGTGCGCAGGAAACGAGCCTGGCACCAAAGGTGTCGGAATCGAGCCTGGTACCGTACCGCCGTTCCGCCGTTCCGCCGTTCCACACTTCGCCGTACCGTTCCGCACCTCACCGCACTTCACCGCACCGCACCGTTCCGGCGACGACGTTAGGACCGGCGCGCCAGCAAGAGGCGCGAGAATTGGCCGAGCAAATCGAGTTCGGACGCGCCTAGTTCTTGGGCGGCCTGCAGCGCTTCCCTGGTGTGGCGCTGGGCCATGGAGCGCGCTCCTTCCAGACCGAGGACGCGCACCAAAGTGAACTTGTCGTGTGCGGCGTCTTTGCCAGCCGTCTTGCCCAGGGCCTGAGCGGATTCCTCCACGTCGAGCACGTCGTCGATGGCTTGGAAAGCCAGCCCCAGGTGCGCCCCCAGGCGCGAGGCGGTTTCCTGCGAGCTCGCTTTCGCACCGGCGCACAGCGCGCCGAGTCGTGCGCAGGCCGCGATCAAGGCGGCCGTCTTGCCCGCGTGCATGCGCTGCACGAGGTCCGCCATGGCCGTGTCCGTAGCACCGCCCTGGGTTTGGGTTTGCGCTTGCATGTCGAGGAATTGACCACCGACCATCCCGCGCGCTCCACAAGCCAAAGCCAACACGCGCACCGCTTGCCCCGCGTGTTCCGCTGGAGCTTCAGCCAGCACTTCGAACGCCAAGGCCTGCAATGCGTCCCCGGCGAGGACCGCCAGCCACTCCCCGTACACGGCATGGCAACTGGGCTTGCCGCGTCGCAAGAGGTCGTCGTCCATGCATGGCAAGTCGTCGTGCACCAAGCTGTAGGCGTGTATGAATTCCACGGCGCAGGCCGCTTGGCCAGCGGCTTGGCGAGTCCCGCCCAAGTGTTCGCAAAGCAAGACAACCAGCGCCGCACGCATACGCTTGCCACCCCCCAGCACGGCATAGCCCATGGCCTGCAGCAGACGCTCGGCGTCCACGGGTGCGAGCGTAGCGGAGCTTGCTTGGGAGGCACGTTCCAGACTTGCCCGCAACTCGCCTTCGATCCAAGCGCGAAAATCGTGCAGCCACGCGTCGATCGCGGTCGATGTACGAGAAGAGTGCACGCGCCTTGTGGCCCGCTGGCCTCTAGGAGGTACGCTCGTCGTGCTTGGGAGCCATCTTGGCTTGCGGCATGTCCGGATCCTTGGCGTACGGCGTGGGCCTAGCTTCGACTTCCAGCCCGATTTCTTGCACCTGCGCTCGGAACGACTCCAGTTCCTTGCGGCACGTGGCCAGCAGTCCGGCGCCTTCCTTGTAACGTTCGATGGATTGTTCCAAAGTCAGGTCGCCGCCTTCCAACTGCGAAACGATCCATTCCAGTCGCTCCAAGCGCTGGTCGAAATTCTGGGGCGCATCGCCGGCAGCCGCATCGCCCGCTTTCTTGTTTGCAGCCATAGGTCCTCATTCTAGCGTCGAGCCGGCCCGAAAAATCTGCCTTGCTGGAGCCGCCTAGCGCAGTGAGTTTTCCTTTTGCGCAGCGAGGTACCCTTCCTCGAGCCACGCCCGCCGTTCACCGCTCACCTGGTCGAGGAACGCTCGCGCGCGCGCTGGAGCGAATGCGTACGGTACGTTGGCGCTACGCCAGTAGGGATCGTCCTTGATGTCCCCCCGGCAGTGATAGACACGCCAGCCCAGGCCTCGGTAGTAGGGCTGTGTCAGGCTCAGGCGAGCGCCAACTTCCAGCTCTTGATGCAAGCGCACGCCGGTGATCAGAAAACCGCTGCCGTAACGCCCGACCGCCTCGAGCGCAGCGTCCGCCAATTCGGCCGGCGCCGTGCGCGCCAGGGCCACGCGCTCGTCGATCGTGGCCGCGCCCTGTTTCTCGAACTGCGAACCCAGGCCAACGACGAACGACTCGACGCGCGGCGTGGCCAGTTGCGCCAGCGCCTGGAAACTTCGCGGCTTGGAACTGGCACTGGCTTGGGCCAGCGCGAAGTCGAGCATGGTCGCGCTGCTCTCCGGCACGCGCCGCAGCACCTCGACTCGTTTTCTCTCGTCGCCCTCGAGGCGCGGCCAGAGCTGCGAGAAATAGGCCGGATAGGCATAGCCTTTGGTGCGCGCCAAGAGACCGATGTTTTCTAGCGGCGTGGCCGGGCTGCCGCGCGCGCACGTGCGCCAGGTTCCGCGCAAGCCGGCGGCGAACAACAGCACCAGGATCGCGGCCCCGCACACGCGCGACGCCTTGCGCTCGCTGTCCCACAAGGCCGCCAGACCCACGGAACACAGCAAGGTGGCGAGCATCCACGCGGGGGCCGTGCGATTCAGGCGGAAGTAGTGGTAGATCTCGCCTACCGCGAATCCGCTGGCCAGGTACACGCACAGGAACACGGCCAGGCTTGCCAGCACGAGCCAAATCATGCGCCGCGAAGAACGCAGTTGGCTGGTCAGCAAGGCCAAAAGGCCCAGCAATGGTGCCAGCCACAAGACCGCCAAGGCGCACAAGTCGAGCAGGTCGCGGCCGCGAAAGATCGAACCCACGCTGGCGCGCACATTCCCCAGTGCTTGTCGGAGGTCGGCGCCCACGGACGAACCGTGTACATCGAAAACCTTGGGGCCCCAATGTCCGAACATGACGAGCCAGGGAGTAAGGCCCAAGACCAGCCCCAGCGAGGCGATCAGTCCCCCGCTGCCGTTCAACGAACGCCAGGAAGTGTACAGCAAGAAGGCGCCCGCCACGGCCGCGAATACGGCCACTTGCAGCGAGAAGAAAAAGCCGAAGCCCACCACCAACCCCAGCAGGAACCAATCCAGCAACTCGGACTTGTCGCTGGTCATGATGCGCGCGGTGAAGTGCACGATCGCGAGCACGAACCACAGCGCCTCGAAGTGGATGCCCAGCGACAACAGCGAGAGTTTTTGGAAGCCCACGGGAGCGAACACGAACAGCACGGCGAAGGCGCGCGCGCTGCTGCGGCCGACGTGCTCGTCCAGGCAGCGCCAACCCATGAGCAAGATCGCAATGTTCCAAAACAGCGAGGTCAACTTGAGCGCCAAGACGCTGGGCCCAAGGACCAGGAAGAAGATCGCGTCCAGGTGGCTTTGGACAAAGCCCCCGCCTTCGTAGATGTGGTAGGGAAGGCTGGTCCAGGGAATCTTCGCGCCGCCCAGGAGCAACCTGGCCGCGGCCCCTTTTTCGAACTCCTCGCCGTAGCTGAATACGTCGGCCAGACACAGCAGCATGGCGGAGCGCACCACCAACAGGCACAGGGCGAAAAGCGCTAGTTCGCTGCCAAAGCCGCTCCAGTGCTCGATGGTTCGCCCTTTCCAGCCATCCTCATGAGGCGGAAGCCGGTGCGGGGTCTGCTGCGCACGGGCGCCAGAGGCCGCAGGCTGTCGCCCACGGTGCGGCGGTTCTCTGTCTGCAGCGCGTGCCATGCGAGCAGAAGCTAGCGCAGCCGG
Source organism: Planctomycetota bacterium (assembly GCA_021730845.1). Classification (GTDB taxonomy): domain Bacteria; phylum Planctomycetota; class UBA1135; order UBA1135; genus JAKFYL01. The sequence continues at coordinate 3,481 of JAKFYL010000162.1, forward strand.
TAGCCCAAGCCAACCGGCAACGGCTAGTCTGCTGGGCGTGGAAGTGCTCCCAAGCGAGCTGGCGCGCGCCGACGGCGCAAGGCGACTTTGCTTATGCACCGCAATCGCCCTTGCGGCATGGGCTCCATCGATAGCCCTGGCCGGCCTTGCCCAGGACGACTTGGAGCTCATTGGCAAGAACCCTTTGGTGAACGGGGGTGCTGGAATAGGTCAGGCATTCGCGCGAGATTTTTGGCACCACGTAGCGGACTCGGGGCTGTATCGCCCGCTGGTGAGCCTGTCCTTGCGGCTCGACCACATCCTTTTCTCAAGTTCGACCGCGGGCTTTCACGTCTCGAACGTGCTCTTGCATGCGGCCAGTGTGGCCATGGCAGGATTGGTGCTCCTGTTCTTGGGGCCCCACTCCAAGACGCGCTGCTTACCCTGGCTAGGGCTGGCCGTGTTCGCAGCGCATCCGGCACTGGCCGATTCGGTGGCCTGGATCGCCGGTCGGTCCTCTTCGCTCTCGGCGCTGCTCGCGCTTTGCGCCATGGCAAGTGTACTCGTGACGTTCGTTCCTTGGCGACCGGCGCACGGCGCGAGGCTGTGCCTGGCGCTGGCGGGCGTGTTCGTCGGTTGCCTGGGCAGCCTGTGCAGCAAGGAAGATGGGCTCGTGCTCTTGCCCGCAGTCGTGCTCATTGCGGCGCGCCACTCGCGGAGACTGTTCTTGCTCACGACCGCGAGCGCTGGTTTGGCATTGGCCTGTTGGATCGGTCTGCGCATGTCGGTGTTTGGTTCCATCTGGCCGAATCCCGTCGGCGCGCCCCTGGCCCCCCATGCGCTTGCCGAACGACTGGCGGTCGGCGGGCGATCCATGCTCGAGGGCTTGCGCCTGGTTGCTTGGCCGGCCGGGTATCCGCCGGCCTATGACCGCGCACCGTTTCTTTCCGTTGCCCAGGCGGCGCATACTTCGTCTGGAGTCGTGCTGGCGAGCCTAGGGTTTGCGCTGTGGAGCACCTGGTGGCTGGCTTCGCTGGCCTTGGTCTTCAAGCGGCCGCGCAGCGTGCTGGGTTGGTCCAGTTGTCTGTCGGCAACCAGTTGCATCGCCTACCAGCAGTGGCTCGCTCTGGGAGCAGTGTTTGCGCCGCGGTTTCTCTATTTGCCACTGCTGCTCGGCGTACCGCTATTGTCGCGAGCACTTGAATCCGTGTGGGACCGCTTTCCCGCCTGGCCACGGACACGCAGCGCGCTGGGCGGGCTTTGTCTCGCCGGCCTCTTGGTTGCCTGTTGGCAGCGCAGCACCGTGTACGCCGACCGCGCAAGCTATGCGCGCGCCATCTTGCGCCAAGAACCGCGGGACTACGTGGCCTGGAACAATTGGGGCGTTTTTCAGTGGGAACAAGGAGAACACAGCTCAGCCGAGTCGGCTTTCCGGCAAGCCGTGGCCTTCGAACCGGCCTACAGCAAGCCTTACACCAACCTAGGCGGCCTCGCCTTCCAAGCCGGCGAGCTAGCGAGCGCGCAAGCCCATTTCGAACGCGCGGCGCAACTGGAACCGGACAACGCCGTGGCCTGGTGCAATCTGGGACGCACGCTGCTGGAACTGGAACAACTGGTAGCCAGCCGCATGGCCTATGAGCGCGCGACCGCCAGCTCGCCAGGACTCGTCGCCGCTTGGCGCGGACTCGCGCGCGCCGCACAGGCGCAAGGCGACTTGGAAGCGGCGCACACGGCTTTCGAACGCGCTTTGGAACTGGATCCCAGCGATGCACTCGCGCGCAAGGCTTTGGGCCGCGACTGAATGTGACCCCTAGGAACGTGGAGAGTCTTCTCGCGGTTTGGGCGTGGGCCGATCCAAATCCTCGAGCAGTTCGCGAACCGCATCCACCTCGCGCTGACTGCCGCGCACGATCACGGAATTCGTGCGCTGGTCCGCGGCGATCATCAGCTGGTGGCTTTCCTCGAAGGGCGGAGGTCCGCGGTCGTTGAACGCCATCACCGTGCGCAAGATCTGCGTCACGGAATCGCTGGCTGCATGTTGCAGGGCAAACACCTCCATGGCTTGCGGCTGCGCGGCCATGGGTTCCGATTGCCGGGCGCCCGCGGCCTGCGCGGCCGGCTGCGGAACTGCTGCGGCAGGGATTTTTTCCGTGGACTGACAAGCGACGACCAGGACAACGGGTAGCAACAAATGAGCGAAGCGGTTCATGGGTACACGATGAAGTAGGAACGGGCGGAGCGAAGCTGTGCCGACTTGGACGGCGCCCCCACAGGACTTCTTCCCCGTGCTTGGATTCACCCCCGGGAAGGCCGCAGGGCGGCGATCGGACCCTGGAACGCCGACTTTGCGGCGCTACCATGCAAGGCATGAAACGAAACAGGGCCACACTCCTTGTGCTCCTGGCCTGCGGCGTACTTGGAAGTTGTGACGCGCAGCATCCTTCCGCCGACCCAGCCGCTACGAAGGCCTACCAAGCCGCGGCCTGCGCGACCTGCCATGGCGCCCAGGGTCAAGGCGGCGCGATGGGACCGGCGTTGCGCAACCTGACGGAGCATTGGAATCAGGCCGATTTGGTCGATTACTTGACCGATCCCAAGGCCTGGCACGCCAAATCGCCGCGCCTTGCCGAATACACCAAGCGCTTTCCCATGCGCATGCCGGTGCCTGATTTGACTCCCGAGCAACGCGCACAAGTCGCGGCCTTGATCTTGGGATGGAAGTAGCTCGCGGGGCCCGGCTCCGCGTCAATCTTCGCCGCAGCTGGATCGACGGCCTGTTTTGCTGCGTCATGGTCGGCGCGGGCGAACTGTACCTAGCCGCCTTCGCGCTGGAGATCGGCCTTTCCGCTGTCACCTCCGGGCTAGTGCCCACGCTGCCCATGCTCGCGGGCGCCTGCTTGGCACTGCTGGCGCCGCGGCTC
>JAKFYL010000053.1 GCA_021730845.1 Planctomycetota bacterium
ACAGGACCTGGCCATCCAAGGCCGCGAGAACCAAAGCGCCATCGAAACCAGCGAACTGGCGCTCAAGCTGGCCAAGCTCAAACTCGAACGCCACCTCGTGGGGGACGGTCCCAACCAACGCCGGCAAAAGGAACTGACAGCGGAAAAGGCGCGCTCGACCTTCAAGCGCTTGAGCGATCAGTTCGCCATGGTTCCGGAACTCGCCAAGGAGGGGTTCCTGACCGAAAATCAAGTCGAGGAGGAGCGCATCGCGCTGCGTGAAGCCGAGATTACGCTGGAAACGGCCGAGAAGGAGCTGGAGTTGTACATCAAGTACGGCGATCCAGTGGACATGTTGCAGCTCGAGAACGCCGTGGAGGACGCGGAACGCTCTTTGCTCACGGCCAAGGAGAAGGCGGAAATCCACCTCAAGGAACGGCGCGTGCGCGTGTCCAACACAGAGCGCCAGTTGCGCGCCGCCCAAGAGCAGTTGGACAAGCTCAAGAAGGAACTCGAGTACATGACCATTCGCGCCGAGCGACCCGGCCTGGTCCACTACGGAGATCCGGAGCGCCCGTGGATGCGCGACGAGATCCGGGTTGGTGGCATCTTTCGTCAGGGGAACACGATCCTGACTTTGCCCGACCTGCGCGAAATGCAGGTGCGCTTGCAGATCCACGAAGCAGACATCGACAAGATCAAGCTCGGTCAGGCGGTCAACGTCACGGTGGAAACGAGTCGCGATCGGGCTTTCACCGGAAAGGTCAGCAAAGTCGATTCCGTGGCCAGTGAAAATTGGGGCGAAGGACGCAGTTTCAGCGTCGAGATCACGCTAGACCCATCCGAGATCGACCTGCGCGCGGGCGTAACGGCGCGGGCCGAAATTCACATCGAAGACGTACCGGATGCCTTGCAAGTTCCCGTGCACGCGGTTGTGGCCGAGGGCGGCAAGCACTGGTGCTTTGTCGTCGAAGGCGACGCCTGGACCGAGCGTGAGGTCGAAGTCGGCAAGCACAGTCTGTTCCAAGTGCAGCTCACCAAGGGTCTGCAAGAAGGCGAACGCGTGCTGCTGTACGATCCGCGCAATGCGGGTGTGGGCAAGGGCGCTGCCAAGTCTGGCGCTGGCCAAGAAGTGGAATCCTCCGTCGAGGCTCCGAAGCCCGGGGGGCCGGGTGGGGCTGTGCCGTGAACTCCAGCGCGGCTAGTAGCCCCCCGCTGATTCAGCTCGAGGGCGTGGTCAAGTCCTACGGCGCAGGTTCGGCGGAAGAACTCGTGATTCTGCACGGCATCGACCTGTGCATCCAGGCCGGAGACTACGTTGGACTCGTCGGGGCTTCGGGATCCGGCAAGACCACGCTGATGAACTTGATGGGGTGCATGGATCGACCCACGCGCGGCAGCTACCGCATCAACGGTCAGGACGTCACGAGCCTAGACGACGATCGCTTGTCGGCGGTCCGCAATCGATCGATCGGTTTCGTGTTTCAGTCGTTCCAACTGGTTCCAGAGCTCAGCGTGCTCGAGAACGTCGAGATGCCCTTGTTCTACGCGCGCGTGCCGCGCCGCGAACGCCGGCGCAAGGCCCAAGAGCTAGTGCAATCCGTCGGACTGGGGCACCGCATGCAACACGTTCCCAGCAAGCTGTCCGGAGGCGAATGCCAGCGCACAGCCATCGCGCGCTCGCTGGCCAATGATCCCGTGCTGCTGCTGGCCGATGAGCCCACGGGCAACCTGGACTCGCGCACGGGCGAGGAGATCTTGGCCCTGTTCGCCCAGCTGCACGAACGCAAGCGCACCATCGTCATGGTCACCCACAATCCCGAGATCGCCGCGCGCCTACCGCGCATCGTGGAAATGAAGGATGGCCGCATCTTGAAGGACTCGCGCAGCGGTTCTTCACAGCCCTTGGTCGCGGCTTCGGCATGAGCACACCCATGGCCAAGCCGCTCGCGGTTGCCAATGCGGGCGAGACGTTTCTGCTCGCCTTCCGCAACCTGCGGCGCAACAAACTGCGCACGTTGCTGACGCTCTTGGGCATGATCTTCGGGGTGGGTTCCGTGATCGCCATGCTTTCGGTGGGCGCAGGTGCGCAGGCCGAACTGCTCGACCGCATCCGTGAGCTCGGGGTGCAAAACGTGATCGTGAATTCGGTGCGTCCGCCCCAGCAGACGCGCGACGAGAAGTCCAGCCAGGACAGCGACTGGATCGATCGTTTCGGACTGACGGATGCGGACCGCTTGCGCATCGAACGCTTGTGCCCAGGGATCGACCAGTTGTTGTCCGTGAATCTCGTGCCGGATCGGGTTTGGCACGGATCCAGCCGCCTGGATGCGACCATTCTGGGCGTTCCGCCAGCCTACGTTTCGCTGTTCGGATTGGTGCCGACCTTGGGGCGCACGTTGTCGGAACTCGACGAGGCTTCGGCGTCCAGCGTTTGTTTGGTGCGCCGTTCGCTGCTGCGCAAGCTGGGCGTGCTCGAGGAGCCCCTGGGGCTGAGCCTGAAGCTAGGCAACTTTCCGTTCCAAGTCGTGGGTGTGCTCGAGGATTCGAACTACCACGAGCAGACCTTGGCAGCGCTCAATCTGGAGGCCGGTGCACACGAAGTGTTCATTCCGCATGCGGCTTCCATGCGCACGTTTGGAAACCTGGTCTACAAGGAAAGGGGCGGAACCAGCGAGCGCACGCGCATCGAAGTCGATCGGCTAGTCGCAGTAGCTTCCTCCGCGGACCAGGTGCGGACGGTCGCGCGCGTCATCGATGCGATCCTGTCCCATGGCCATGAGCAGGAGGATTACCAGATCGTGGTGCCACTTTCGTTGCTGGAGCAGCAGGAGCGCACGCAGCGCGTATTCAGCGTAGTCATGGTGCTGATCGCGTCGATCTCGCTAGTCGTGGGCGGCATTGGCATCGCCAACATCATGCTCGCCACCGTGACCGAGCGCACTCGCGAGGTAGGCATCCGTCGTGCCATGGGCGCGCGCCGCTCGGACATCCTGGCTCAATTCCTGACCGAGACCGTAGCCATCGGATTGATCGGTGGGCTGCTGGGGTTGGGATTCGGCATGGCCGCCTTGCAGGGCATCGTGCGGACCACTGGCTGGAAGGCCGAAGTCGGCCCTACGGCGATCATGGTTTCCATGGGCATTTCCTGTGCGGTGGCGGTTATCTCCGGCCTGTACCCCGCGCGCCGCGGCGCGCGGCTGGATCCCATCCAAGCCCTGCGCTAGCAGGAAGGGATCCCCCCAAGAGAGCCTCGGCGGGGGAGGCTGAGGAGCCCCGCGCGGCACCCGGCGCACAATCGCAAGCGCCGGCGTTCGGTTCGCGGAATGCAGCGGCTTCTTGGGGAGTGCGCCGATCGCGCCGCGGGCTGTTGGGAACGGGTCCGCGACATGCACGGCGCGCTGCCGGCCGACGAACCGGCGCAGATAGGGGACCTTCGATAGGGAATTAGGGACTCAAGAGAAATTTTCCACTCCAAGCCCGGGCCAGCCATGGAAATCAGGCTGGCCTGGGTTGTTTCGTTCTGGGGCCTTTCGAGGCTTTTCGGGAGCCTTTCGGGAGCCTTGAAAAAAAAGCCGTTCGGTTGGCGGCGGCCGTCGGCTGCTTGGGGTGCGGCTTGGGAGAGCTGCACTGGGGATTTTCATTCTTCTCGATGCGCGAGCCCGCCGGCCCCTACGCCTGGCGGGCTCGCTTTGTTTTCCCAAGGGGACCTTCCCACGGTTCGCGGCCCGGGCTAGGAGGACCCTTAGGCCCGCCGCCGCTGCTGCTCGATGAGGGTCTTGGCCTATTCCCTGTCGTTTCCCCGTACCATCCCGACCTTCCAAGGCGCGCATGTCCCAGTATCTCGTCACCGGTGGCGCCGGTTTCATTGGCTCGCACATCGTGCATGCTTTGCTGGCGCGCGGAGACAGTGTGCGCGTCCTGGATGACCTCTCGAGCGGGCGAGCTGAGAACCTAGACCTGCCTGCCAACAGAGGCCGGATCGAGTTGATCCACGGCGACCTGCGCGACCGCGACGCCTTGGCTCGGGCGCTGACGGGAACGCGCGGCGTGTTTCACCAAGCGGCCATGGTTAGCGTGCCCCAGAGCGTGCGCGAGCCGGAGCGCTGCTACGACGCAAACGTGACCGGCACGCTGCGCCTGCTCGAGGTGGCGCGTGCCAAGGGCGTGAACCGCGTGGTGTTCGCGGCCTCATCGGCAGCCTATGGCGACACACCCAGTTTGCCGAAGATCGAGACCTTTGCGCCCAGTCCGCTTTCGCCGTACGCATCATCCAAGGTTGCCGGCGAGCATCTGCTCGCGGCCTGGGGAAAATGCTTCGGCATGCATACGGTCGCGCTGCGCTACTTCAACGTGTTCGGCCCACGACAATTGGACGACAGCCCCTACACAGGCGTGTTCGCGTTGTTCGCGCGTGCGCTGTTCGAAGGACGCGCACCCACGATCTACGGCGATGGCGAGCAGACGCGCGACTTCACCTATGTCGACTGCGTCGTGCGCGCGAATCTGCTGGCAATGGATGCGGACGTCGAGACTGGCCAGGTGTTCAACGTGGGCACGGGCAAGGCCATCTCCATCAACCAACTCTTCGCGGCCATGGCGAAGTGGTGCGGGTCGGACCTGCGACCGAAGTACGGTTCCGCGCGAGAGGGCGACGTGCGCCACAGTTTGGCGTCCATTGCCAAGGCGCAAGAAGAGTTGAACTACTCCCCACCAGTCGAATGGGAGCAAGGATTGTCCTTGACGATGAGTTGGTACCGCGCGCGCTTTCTTGCCGGTAAAGAAATTCCAGCCGCGCAGCGCTGAGGCAGCAGCGGACCGCATCCTCCTAGGGTCCTACGCGGGGCCCCTCGCGCGGCTACGCACAGGGGCGCAGCGCTCGATTCTTGCGCCGGCTTTCACCCCAGGGCGGGGTGGCTTGTCCAATTGCGCCAGGGTGCGATACGCTCTTCACCTTGCTTTGTGTCCGGACGACGCCGCCAGGCGCTCTCCGCTGCCTTTCCACTCCTCGTGAACATGACCTCCACCCAGTCTCCGACCAAACTCCAGGCCGACCTGGAACGCCTGTTCGACCTCAAGACGGTCAGCTACAAGTACAACCTGTCCAAGGAAGAGCTCTTCCACGAAGCCATCGCCAACGACCGAGGCCGGGTCAAGAAAGGCGGACCGTCGAACGCGCAAAAGGCATTCCCGACCAAGCTTGGGGTCAAGGGACCGCTGGTGTACTACACCGACCCGGATTGCACGGGACGACGAGTCAAGGACACCTACGCCGTGGCTTGGCCCGAGGTCAAGGACACGATCTGGTGGAAGGCCGACGTGCAGCAGTACGACCCGGAGAAATACACCGGGCTGCTCAAGCGCGTGGTCGCGCACTTGAACGCCAAGCAGGCCTCCTTGTACGTCAAGGACGTCTTCATGGGGGCCGATCCGAGCTTCTCGATTCCGTACCGTTTCGTGGGCGAATACGCCGTGCACGCCATGTTCGCGCACAACATGTTCCCCAAGGACCTGCAGGGTGTGCCCGACGTGGACGCTCGGCGCTGGACCATGTTGAACGCGCCCACCTTCGTGTGCGAGCCGGCGCGCGACGGCTCCAGGGCCGAGGCGGCCATCATCATCGATATCCGCAACAAGATCTGCTTGGTCGCGGGCCGCGCCGACTACTGCGGCGTCGTCAAGAAGACGATCTTCACGGTGGGCAATTACCTCTTGCCGTTGGAGCAGCGCCTGTCGATGCATTGTTCCGCCAACGTCGGTCCGCGCGGCGACGCGGCCATCCTGTTCGGACTCTCTGGTACGGGGAAAACGACCCTTTCCGCGGATCCGGATCGGCGCTTGATCGGCGACGACGAGACCATTTGGGGCGACGCCGGACTGTGCAACTTGGAGGACGGCTGCTACGCCAAGTTGATCGACCTCAGCAAGGAGGCCGAACCGGTCATCGCCGCCGCACTTTCCAAGCCCGGCACGATCATCGAAAACGTCCCCCCGCTGCCCGGCCGGCGCATGGAAGACTTGCACCCCGATGAGTTGGACCTGACCGACAAGTCGATCACCGAGAATACGCGTTTCAGCTACCCGCTGTCCGCCAACCCGAACGTCATGCCCGGCGCGCGCGGTCCGCACCCGGAGACCATCGTGCTGCTCACGGCCGACGCTTTTGGCGTGCTGCCGCCGGTGGCCGTGCTGGAAGGCAAGGACGTCATGTACCACTTCGTTTCGGGTTTCACGGCCAAGTTGGCCGGCACCGAAGTTGGAGTCACCGAGCCTCAGGCCGCCTTCAGCGCGTGCTTCGGCGCGCCGTTCATGGCCCACAAGCCCTCGGTGTACGCCAAGCTGCTGCGCGCGAAGATGGAAAAGCACAAGGCGCGCTGCATCTTGC
>JAKFYL010000123.1 GCA_021730845.1 Planctomycetota bacterium
AGCGCGCGCCAAACGACGTGCTCGACGCAATGCCATCCTGTGCACGCTCGAAAGCTACGGCCTTGTCAGACGAACCCGAGGCAAAGAGCCATGGTCCAAGCCAAACGTGGAAAGTCAGGCGTGAACGGCACAACCGCCAAGCGGAGGACATGCAGCACTGTGTGGCTGCATGTCAGATGAGAATTAGCGGTTTTCCACTAGCCAAAGCATGGACCGCCGTATCGCTTTGGGCTCACGAATTGAAAGGAAAACCAAGCGATCCGACAAAAGCTGCGAGCGAGAAAGCAAATCGTGCGTCCGACAAGGAAGCGAATAAGAAGGGGGTCTCTTGTGGTAAAGCTTTCAAGAATAACAAGACAAAACCAAAATTATGTGCCAAAGCCAGATCGAAGCTTCCACTAGGATGGGGTGAAAGGCCGGGCCCTAAACCTCTTGGCTGCAAAGAGTGTTGCGCCAAAGCGACCGGAGCGCCGGTTGATTGCTCAGAGGAGCCTGAAGGTGATCCACCGGGAAACCCGTTCTGAGATTTGTATCAATGAGAGCGATAATCATGTTTAAACGCCTTGCAATCGCCACCACCATGCTAGCCGCATTTGCTGCGTGCGGTAAGGAGCGCCCACCGAGAGGAAACCGGAGTCGCTTGCTTGTTGAGACCGAGCAGCTCAGGGATGCGATCAAGCAATTCGAAAGCCGAACTGGGAGATTGCCACTCAATTTCGAAGAGCTCGGTCGAATTAATGCGGCAATGACACCTGGATGGCGCCTTCGAATACTCAAGAATTCGGATGGGACTGACCGCGGAATCGCAGTTGAGCATGGCGACTACGTTGAGAATGGCTACTGTATTGGGTGGGATTCTGTCAATGGAGACATCGATAGCTTCTAGGTTGCTGTGACCCAGCGCAACTGCCCGTTTCCAGCGGTCAGTGCCAAGGCAGAGCGCTCGACCCCGACGAGTTGGGCGTGTGCACTCGGACATCAGTCGTACCAGGGTGAGCGTCCGAATGTGCAACCTGGCACGTGGGTAACACTGTACGCGTCCGGCCGTCCCGTGCGTCCAGTAAAGGCTGACATGTACAGCAGGAGACACACCTGTCGGGGCAAGAGCCAGAGCCCCGTAGCTTGGATGACGAGGGGAAGGGAAACCAACCCCTCGAGATGACGTACATTCGGAGAGTCAGCAGGTTGGTCGTATGCGTCCGGCGCCCAATCGTAACAGGCAGTGTAGCGCGGGCGCGCCGCGGCGCAGTGTTGTGGCATGGAAACCACATCGATCGGGCGGACGGACCTCGCAGCGTATTACGCGCGCATCCTGGCAGAGCAGGAGCGCACTGGCACGAGCATGCGCGACGTGGCGCAAGTCCACGGCGTCACTCCTGTAACCTTGTATGCCTGGCGTCGGCGGCTGCGTTCGCAGCGCAAAGCTCCAAGTGGCCTGCTCGCAGTTGATGTCCTGGGCGGCTTGGCGCCGCCGGGCGCGAGTCCTGGGTACGAGGTTGTGCTGCCGGGCGGCCTGACGATCCGCGCGCCGCGCGACTTCGACGCGAATCGCGTGAGGGACCTTCTGGAAGCGGTGCGCACATGCTGAGCGGCCTGGTGATGGGCCGCGTGTTCCTTGCAGCGGGCGCTACCGACATGCGCAAGTCGTTCAACAGCTTGAGCGGCGTGGTGCGTGCGCAGCTTGGCGCCAACCCCTTGTCGGGTGACTTATTCGTCTTTTGCAGCCGCAACCACACGCGGCTGTCACAGCTCGGGGTATCTAGTCCACCCGTAGTCCGGGCAAGCAGGTCCACCCCTTCGAGGTTCTGATCTGGGTGCCAGCTCGGGCAAGCTGGGCCAGTCCAGCTCGCCCAAGCTGGTCCACCCCGGTCCGGCCAAGCTGGTCCACTCCAGATCGGGCCAGGTCCCCGTCCGCACTGCATCTCGCCCGATCCTTCTCGGCCACCCAGAGCCAAGGAGGACGGGATGACTGCCAAGAGGACGGACATGCATCGAATACAGGAAGTGATCCGGCTGAGCCGGTTGGGCAAGAGCACTAGACGGATCGCCAAGCAGCTCCCCATGGTATCCGTTGCGTGACACCCGCCTGGACGTAGCAACCCCGGCCGCCAGAATTTCAGTCCATGGAGAACACACCGATGGGCATGACGAAAGTTGCGATTGCACAGCGACGCGAGCAGATCCAGCATCTGCTTTCCGAGCGGGAGCGTGAGGGGATTTCTCTGGCGGCGCTGTCGCGTTGCTGTGGAATTCCGCACAGCACGCTGGCGGGCTGGAGTACGCGGCTGCGGCGCGAGCGGCTCAAGGCGGCCGGCACTGCTTCTGCCAGCGCTGGGCCGTTCGTCGAGCTGGTTGCCAGTCCTTCAAGTAGGGGCACGTCCCCTGATGCGCGATTCGAAGTTTTCTTGCGTGGTGACCGGCGTGTGTTGGTAGGCAGCCAGTTCGACGAGGCGGCGCTGAAGAGTCTGGTGCGCACGCTGGAAGCGTGCTGAGTCTTCCCTCGAGCGTGCGCGTGTTCGTGGCACGCGAGCGCGTGGACTTTCGCAAGGGAATGGATGGTCTGTGCGCGATCGTTCGCGACGCCTTTTGCGACGACCCGCTTTCGGGGTGCTGAGCTTGCCGAGAATCTTTGCCAGCACGTAGCCTTTCCGGCTCTCGACCTCCGCGGCGTAGCGTTTCTGCCATTGGGCCGGAGTGAGCGTCTTGGGATCGACGCCTTCCCTCAGGCGCAGCATCGTGTCTTGCAGGTACGTCCTTGGGTCGATGCCGCGGTTCTTGCAGGTGACGACCAAACTGAAGAAAACCGAGGCCGTGCGACCGCCGCGCTCGTTGCCGACGAACATCCAGTTTTTTCGTTTATGCTGAGCTCCGCGTAATCGAAAGAATTGGCTGTTCGCCGGGAGCGAGCGGGGCGGTCAGGCGGCGGCGATCGCCTACAGTCTGATTCAGAGCTGCAAGCTGGCTGGCGTCGATCCGCTGGTCTACCTGCGCGATGTGCTCATCCGCGTCGCCACGCACCCCGCGTCACGCGTGGACGAGCTCAGGCCGGCCAACTGGAAGCACCTCTTCGCGCACCAGGCCCCCGGCTGAGCGATAGACCGCGATCACCTCTTGGGCCTGAGCGCTGACCACCACTTCGGCCCTGTCAAGCGCTCTCGTAACTGGGCGGCGGACGCATACGTTTCAACGGGCAAAGTCGGTTGACGGCATTGGAGAGCCTGGCTCGGTACCTCCGGTACCCCGATACCTCCGGTACCCCTCGCGGTACCGCACGACTTATCTTCGGCGGGTGTCGTCCAGACGAAGTGCGTGTTCGAACGCGGGCATCACCTTGGAGAAATCAACGTCCGTGCCGGTGAATTTTCCGATGATGGCGGGGAAGGTTTTGCGTCCCCATTTCAATAGTTGTTTCTGGCGCTCGCGAGTGAGGTAGTTCGACGCCGGGATGTCGGCGATGAAGCGTTCGATGGCGGTGCGGACCGGAAGTGCGAGGCGCGCCTGTTCGTCGGGCGAAAGCGTTGCGCTGGGGAGAAACTCCAAACCGTGTTCGGGGTCGTGCGAGGTCAGATTGGCGGCGAGCGCGTTGAGGAAATCTGGATGCTTGCGCAGGCGGGCGGTGGCGGCTTCACGCACGGCGCGGCCTCTATTTTGGGTGGCGTAAGGAAGGATGTCGTTGAAGTCGCGCTGCGGATCGAGTGTGGCGATCTTGTCTAGGTGCTCCGCCGAGAAATCCCGGGCGGCCAGGACTCGGCGAACGATATTGTGCACGCCGAAACCGGTGTTCTTGAGACGATGCCCAACGAATACCGCGCAGACGACAAGGCTCAAGGCGACGAAAATGGTCCACGGCCAACGCAGCCATTGAAGGGGGATTCCGGGCGCGAGCTCTTGATTGAGGCTTGAGACCACCATCAATCCTGTGGAGAGGGGAGTGAGATAAATCCCCGGAGCGAAAATCGCACGCGGCGTGAATCCGGGCCGGATGTACAGCGCGATGAACACAAACGTCACCGACGCCAGCGCGACACTCACGCCAACCGTGAGCGTGTAGAGCACGGGGCGGCTGAGTCGCAACCAGTCGAATCCGCCGTTCGCGGCCATGCAGAGCAGCGCGACCATCAACAGCAGCCAGAGCGGAATCAACACGCCGAGGACGGGCGTCGTCCAGCGATCGTCGCTGGGGTGCTGGCTTGCGAAGTCCCAGAACTTGCGCCGCAGCGGGAACAGGAGCACGAGCACGGCGAGACCGACGCAGACGTTGCCGGTGATCTGGGTGATGTGTGAGGCGATCATTCGAGCAAGGCGATTCCGAGGGTCAAACTCGGGAGAACGGTCGTCGCAAAGGTGACGATTGCCGACCAACCTGTTTGGCCGGCGCAGATCAGTGTGGTGCTCAGCGCAAGGGTTTCCAAGTGTTGGTCGCCACCAGGACCGTGGCGGGCGCCCCCCCCAGGCTCAGTCATCGAACAACAGGAGCGGTACCCGGCAGGGGCCTGATCCCTGTGGCCGCATCCGTGGCCTTCGGTCGCGCGGCGCTTGTGCGCGTTAGGCAGCGCCGGCGTGCGTGTCTTTCAGACCGAGCCGTTCACGAGTTGCAAGACACTGGCCTGGTCGGCCACTGGCGGCGGCGAAGTGCGCCCTGACGCTCGGTAGCGCGACTACCCCGCAGGGCCGCGAGCAGGTGACGAGAAGGGCAGACAATATGAAGACGGGAAGGTGCGAGGGGGTATGGTGTGTCGCGCTTGATGCTGGCTGTTTCTGGAAGGCCAACCGACTCGCCAGGAGTCCGTCTAGCTCCCCGGGTTCTGAACTTTGTTCACACCCACAAGCGCACGACAGCTCGGATCAGCGAGATCCTCGTCACTGGCCTGGCTTTCGGCCTGTTGCATGACGAGAGTGAATCGGGTGCCGGGTGGGCTGGCGTAGTCGACGGGAATCCCGCTCTCTAGCAGAAGATGCGCCGTAGCCCAATTTCCCACGTCAACCTGGTGCGTCACCGGCGACCAGTCTTGTCGATTCGCCCTTGGATCTCGCGCCGCGCGAGACACACCGTTTGCCAGTAGCACCCGCGCGGCATCAGGCGTGAGGTAGTCGTGAAAGAGAACGGAGAGACCGTTACCGTCGAGCTGGTTCGGCGAAAGTCCGGCGTCGAGCAACATCTTCAAGGCCGCCGTTCCCACGTCGTCGCGCGCTTGCGCCAGCTTCGAGATCATCAATTCGTCGGGTCCCGCGTCATCGGGTCGGGGAACTGCACCAGCAGCCAACAGGAGACGGAGTGGGATGAGGTTTTCCGTTTTGGCGCCATAAATCATGGTGTGATGGGTCGCGATCCCGAGCAGTGCCTGTCCAAGCTCGTCGCGGGCGGCAAGGTCCGGCTTTTCCATCTTGATCAGGCTTTCGACACGCGCGTAGTCCTGCATGATCACAGCAAGCGCCACCTCCCGCGTTGCCGCATTCGGAAAGTCGTAGCGTGCCGCCGGCCCTGGCTTGGGAATCCCGCGCCTTGAGGGATACAGCAGAGTGAGGCCCCAATCCGTCTTGAAGAGCATGAGACATGCGGGCGGAATCACGAGGATGGCGAGTGCGACGAAGAAGGCGATCCCTCGCCCGCTCGCGCGATCGCCCCACCAGAGCAGCAGTGCCCCGACCAGTGCAAGAGCCGCCAGTAGTCCGCCGAGTCCACGGCCGAGTCCGCGCGTGGCAGCATCGCCGCCATCGCGGCCGAAGTAGAGCGCCGCCGCACCGATGAGGTTTGCGGCAACCAAGATCCAGCCGAGCGTACGCATAGTGGGAGTCTAGTGGTGCAAATGCCGTGCGGCTTGCAACCGCTGCGCGTGTACGCGTGACGTTTCCAAGTTGCGCGTCCCTTGGGGGCTGGGGCCTGAACCCTGTGGCCGCATCCGTGGCCTGCGCGCGCTCGGCGCTAGTGCTGGTGCCCGCCGGGGCCGTGGGCGTGGCGGTGTTCTTTTTCTTCCACCGTGGCTTCGCGCACACCAACCACGGTGATTTCGAACGAAAGCGATTGTCCGGCTAGGGGGTGGTTGCGGTCGAGCGTGACTTGGTTGTCTTGGATGGCAGTCACGACCGCGTGCAGCGGACGACCCTGGCGGTCGCGGCCCGAAAGCAGCATGCCGACCTTGAGATCACCTTCGACCGGCAGCGCTTCGCGCGCTATGGTCTCGATCAACTCCGGCTTGGGATCCCCGAACGCATCCTTGGCCGGCACTTGCAGCTCGAAGCGGTCGTTCTTCTTTTTTCCCAGCAATCCGCGCTCCAAACCGGGAACCACGTTGCCGGCTTCCGCCAGCACGGCCATGGGCCGCG
Organism: Planctomycetota bacterium; assembly: GCA_021730845.1. Classification (GTDB taxonomy): domain Bacteria; phylum Planctomycetota; class UBA1135; order UBA1135; genus JAKFYL01. The sequence continues at coordinate 6,325 of JAKFYL010000123.1, forward strand.
AGCCGTGTTTCGCGGAAGAATCGACCTCG